>NZ_JAMPJZ010000046.1:0-45449 GCF_039961835.1 Trichocoleus sp. ST-U1 | reverse complement strand
ATCACCTTCTGACGCAGGTCATAACTATAGGGGTTTGCCATGAGCAGCTTGAATAACTTCAGGACAACAGGTGATCTCTACTCTACGTCCTAACTATCTTGGCGGTTGCTATAATTCTGTCGCCTTTAGCCCGGATGGACAGATACTGGCTAGTGGCAGTGGGGACAAAACGATTAAACTGTGGCAACTGAGTACCGGCAAAGAAATCGGCACCCTCACTGGTCATTCCCACACAGTTTATTCTGTCGCCTTTAGCCCGGATGGGCAGATACTGGCTAGTGGCAGTGTGGACAAGACTATCAAGATTTGGCGGTTGTCTTCCTAAAAAAGGACAATTTAATTTATAGAATCTCAAGGGATTAACAAAGGTGAGCGTTAAGCTACATCCTCATGCTCAAGCAAGATTAATTGAGTGTGGTGCAGCTGAGGCAGAAGTTATTGCCACTGTTGAAGGTGATACACTATTTCCTGCCCAATTGGAGCGAACAGGGTTTAGGCGTAACTTTCCCTTCAATGCTGAGTGGCGAGGAAATTATTATTCTACGAAGAAGGTGGAGGTTATCGCTGTTAAAGAAAACGAAGAAGACTGGCTGGTTATCACTGTAATTGTCAAATTTTTTTAGGGACAATATTTTATGAGACTAACTTACGATCCTAGATACAACGTCGCTTATATCTACTTACAAGAAAAAACAGTACAGGTGGAAACCATCCAAGTGAGCGATGAAATGAATGTAGATATAGCGCCTGATGGAACTATTTATGGAATTGAACTCCTTAATGCCAATCAACAATTGGGAGCCGATAATCAGGGAAAGCTGGTTTTAGTAAATGAAGCTTTGGGAGAATCTTCTGAGATTAAATTGGCACTGGAAAAGTCTAAAAATTGACCACCTAGCTAACATCTACTCGAAACATTGAATTTCTTAAAGTGCTAAGTTGTTAAACCGAAAAAGGCGCTCCAATTTGACTGGAGCGCCTTTTTTTACTAGCTATTACTGTCTAACAGTAACGGGTTTTAGTGTCTGCGACCGCCCAGCCACTTAGCTGCCATGATGCCAAATACAGCGGCAACCACTGGATTGCTCAGAAACTTCATAATAGCTGGTTTGTCAGCTAATACATCTTGGAAGATGTCAGGATGAGTGTGATAGGTGAAGGTAGCCAGTTTGCTAACATCATCTGCACTCATGCGGCTGGGGTGATGGGTGGAGAGACTTAATTGTTGCTCTAACTGGCGGTCATTGAGTCCTCTTTCCTTTAACCGCTTGAAGAACTCCCGCGCCACATCATCCCGTTCGCTGGGTTGAATCTGCGCGATCGCTTTTTGCAGTTCTGGTTCCATCTGGCTGACAGGAATGCTGTCTGGATGTAGAGACTTCCCAAACAGTTGACGGCGTTCGTCTCTAGAGGAACGTTGAGCAAAGTCATCAAAATTTTGATAGTCGCTGCTAGGATCGCTTGGAGCATCCTGCATCATTTCGGAGTCACCACCAGCCAAATCATTCATGATTTGACGCTTATATTGTTCGCTGCTGGTCATTTTCTTATCTCCTGATTCAAAAGCTAAAAGAAAAAATCGTAAATTCTGGGTAGAGAGGGGATTCACCCCATCTCTACAAATGCACCTTTTAAAGTAGTTAAAGCTAGATGAGTTGCCCCAGCTTTCACCGATTTCCCCTTAGTTAAACTAAGCGCCTTGATACTGAATTTGTTTTGACTGCTCATCATATTTGGCTGTCAAAATCAGTTTTTTATCTGGCGCATACATCAAAATGGTTAAATCTTGGTTGGGAAAATTCTTGTGGAATCCTTGAGCTAAAGAGCTTGCTAAACTTTTGACTTCATTTGGACGGACTTGCGGCGTAATGACAACTCCCAATTTGTTGTTATCACGGACGTAGGCATCCTTGACTAATCCTTTCGCTGTCTGGACTACCCAGTTACCAAATTCTTGACCGGCGGCAGTGCTACCGCGTTCCAACTGTTGATATGCGACAATGCTGTTAGCACCGCTACTCGCACCCGGTAGAGCTTTCGGTTGAGTTGCTTGGCTGGCTCCACTACAAGCTGTAGCTGTAGAGAGGAACAGAACCAAGACTAAAGCCGTAAAAATTTTCCGAAATTGCTGAAGAAAATTCACCTCAGTCTCCTATTAAACTTGTCTTTACAAGACAGAATCAGGGTGTTACCTGTCTGTGGTATTGGCTGCATTAAATAAGGGAGAAGGTCTAGATGAATCTTTTCAGTAACTAGACCTTCAAAGTCAAGTATTAGGCGTTATCAACCAAATCTTTTGCCTTATCTTTCACATCTTCTTTGGTGTGACTTACTTGGGCTTCAGCTTGCTTGGCTTTTCCTTCAGCTTTATCTTCTGGATCGCCAGTTATATTGCCGAGCGCTTCTTGAGCTTTGCCCTCGATATTTTTGCCCGTTGCTTTAGCTCTATCTTCAACGCTCATTTTTTTCTCCTAATCTTTCAAACAGTTTTATAAGTTAGAAGATGCGTTAAATTTGCTTTACTGCCGCAGTCTTCTTTTGCTTCTATGTATTCAATGTATCTAGTTTTGTTTACATAGCCTTCTGCCCCCAGACAGAAAAAATGGGGATCGCTATTATTACTCTTTACCTATGCTCAAAGAATGAGTATTTCCTACGGCTAAAGGTAGATGATAATTTAAAAAAATTATTAATTTTTACAATAGGAAATCTTGTCTCGGCTAAAAACGTGGGATTATTATCCCATTCATAAGTTCCCTTCAAAAGCTCTCTCGAACCTTTGCAGTAAAAGCGCCCCTGCGCTAGAAACAAGCGGCTTCCCAAAGTTGCAGAGGGAGTGCTAGTCAAGTAAATGGGGAGAAGTAATTTAGTCCCAAGTGCAACTAAAATGCGATCGCTAAAAACTTGGATGACACAATCTCATTTGCAAGCAATGTTGAAGCCGATAAACGAATCAGCGATCGCTTTACCGCTTGAATACAAAAAATAAGAATTGTCAATATTTATTAAAATAATTATGCTGTTGGCGATGAACGTGCATGGCAGTGACAAGTTAGGATTTATTTCTGGCGATCGCTTAGATGAGCAAGGCATAGAAGAGGGCAAATGGCTAGGATGAGAGAGAAGAGAGATGTGGTAATCTGCCGACCAAGCTCCAGGCACGAAAAACAATTTTCTTAAAGCTTCTTAAAACTGTATGACGCAATTTTGTCTGCAAGCTCCCTTTCAACCGACGGGCGATCAGCCGAATGCGATCGCGCAACTCACGAAAGGCGTAAAAAAAGGCGATCGCTTTCAAACCCTACTGGGAGCGACGGGAACGGGCAAGACATTCTCAGTAGCAGCCGTTATTGAGAATGTCGGCAGACCCACGCTGGTATTGGCGCACAACAAAACGCTCGCTGCTCAATTGTGTAACGAATTGCGGGAGTTCTTTCCCCCAAATGCGGTGGAGTATTTCGTCAGTTACTACGACTACTATCAGCCAGAAGCGTATATTCCCGTCACCGACACATATATCGAGAAAAGTGCTGCAATTAACGACGAAATTGATATGTTGCGACACTCCGCCACGCGATCGCTTTTTGAGCGGCGCGATGTCATTGTCGTGGCTTCCATTAGCTGTATTTATGGTTTGGGAATTCCCTCGGAATATCTCAAAGCCGCGATTCCCTTAAAGATGGGGCGAGAAGTGAATCAACGGGAGTTGCTGCGAGATTTAGCTTCCGTGCAGTATAGCCGCAACGATGTAGAAATGGGGCGAGGAAAGTTCCGAGTTCGGGGCGATGTGCTGGAAATTGGTCCTGCTTACGAAGATCGGATTATTCGCGTAGAATTTTTTGGAGATGAAATTGACGCTATTCGTTACGTTGACCCCGTAACCGGCGAAATTCTTCAGAGTATGGACGCCGTAAATGTGTACCCAGCCCGTCACTTTGTCACCCCAGAAGATAGGCTAGAAGCAGCTTGCAACGACATTGAACAGGAACTCAAAGATCGGCTAGAAGAATTAGAAAAAGCCGGGAAATTACTAGAGGCGCAACGACTCGATCAGCGTACTCGCTACGATTTGGAAATGTTGCGGGAAGTCGGATATTGCAACGGCGTTGAGAACTACTCCCGACATTTAGCAGGACGGCGTGCGGGAGAACCGCCAGAGTCCTTGATTGATTATTTTCCTAAAGATTGGCTGTTAGTGGTGGATGAATCTCACGTCAGCGTCCCGCAAATTCGGGGGATGTACAATGGCGACCAAGCACGAAAAAAAGTGCTGATTGAGCATGGTTTTCGCCTCCCCAGTGCTGCTGATAACCGTCCTCTGAAGTCAGAAGAGTTCTGGGAGAAGGTAAATCAGTGTATTTTTGTTTCTGCAACTCCCGGTAACTGGGAGATAGAACAGTCAGAGGATCGAATTGTACAACAGGTAATCCGTCCGACTGGCGTACTCGATCCAGAAATTTTTGTGCGTCCCACGGAAGGACAAATTGACGACTTGTTAGGTGAGATTAAAGACAGGATTGACAAGCGAGAACGGGTGCTAGTTACTACCTTAACTAAGCGCATGGCGGAGGATTTGACAGAATATTTACAAGAACGAGGAATTCGAGTCCGCTATCTGCACTCAGAGATTAACTCGATTGAGCGAATTGAAATCTTGCAAGAGTTGCGCGAGGGCAATTTCGATGTGCTAATTGGGGTTAACTTGCTGCGAGAAGGGTTGGATTTGCCGGAAGTTTCTCTGGTGGCAATTTTGGATGCAGATAAAGAAGGTTTCTTACGCGCAGAGCGATCGCTCATTCAAACCATTGGTCGCGCCGCTCGTCACATCCGGGGACAAGCCATCCTCTATGCTGATAATCTCACCGATAGCATGATCAAAGCGATCGACGAAACCGACCGGCGGCGGGGGATTCAGATGGCATATAACAAAATGCACAACATTACACCCCAACCGATTATCAAAAAAGTCAATAACTCAATTTTGGCTTACCTAGATGTTTCGCGACGGCTGAATTCTCAACAGTTGGAAGAAATTTACGAACAGGCGGACGATTTGCCTTTAGAGAATATTCCAGAGTTGATTACCCAACTGGAAGCGCAAATGAAGGAAGCAGCAAAGAATTTGCAGTTTGAAGAGGCTGCAAAATACCGCGATCGCATTAAGCATCTACGAGACAAATTACTCGGTCATTAAAAACGCTTAAGCGCCTCTCTTTTCTTACTTGGCGTCCTTCGCGTCTAAGCGCTTCGCGCAGGCTTCGCCAAGGCGGTTCAAAAATTCAACAGCGATCGCACTTTGACTGGAAAAACAGGGTGAAGAGCGATCGCATCCATACACCAATCAGCCATCTGAAAGCCAAGTTGAGCAATCTTCATAATTGAGTTCACCGACTCAGGCATCACCCGTGCAGCCATCCTAAGCCATCACCAACGGCGTTGGCTTAGGATGGCTGATTGATCCCAAGACGAAGCAGATAGAAATTTACCGTTTAGGGCAAGATGTAGAGGTGTTGGAGTTTCCTTTAACTCTATCTGGCGAGGATGTGCTACCTGGATTTGAGTTGGATTTGAATGAGGTATGGTGAAAGCTGATTTTTGGTAAGCGATCGCATCCAACCCGAATGGGATTCACTGCTAGAACATTGCTACACAGATGCCAATTCTCGGTACGAGCGGCACCACCTCATTAGTTCCGCATATTCCGGAAGGGCGCTAGATAAGGCATACCAAGGATTTCTGGAAAATTTAGCAAGCGCAATTTTTTGTCATCCCAGCTAATCCCCTCATCCAGAAATCATGCTCTCAAGGAAAATAAACCTTACCCTAAATTTCTACCTTTTGATTGTGGTGAATGGTACTGGCGATATTCGTACAATGTTGGCGATCGCTGTCTGAAACTTCACTGCCGTCAATGCAGTTAAACTTTATAAGAGGCGACTCTTACTTTGTCGTGCCCATCTCATAACCCCAACGTTCAGGGTGCCACGAGAAAACCTAGCGTCCCTGGCGGCTCGTGGAGCGTCAATCTGGCTTTGAATCGTCAAATGTCGATTTTTCTCCGGCATCTACCCACAGCCGAGTCATCTCCCCGCGTCATCAGCGGCTGACGACGATCTTCCAGATTAGGCAGTGCTGAAACCAGAAAAATTAAATTTGCATCTTCGATCTTGTTTGCAAAGGGCAGAGCTTCTCGATAATGTTGGCAATTCGCGCAGTCCTAATTATGTTCGTGGGGTTGCGATTTCAACCAGTACTTCTGGGCATACTAAGAGTATAGAAGAGCATCATTAAGCTTAGGAATGTAACATATGCTTAATTACGATCGCGTATCTGAAAAAACTGCTCTGAAACCGATGTCTGTTGATTTTACTGTAGCCATTCCGACTTATAACGGGGAAGACCGTTTACCTGATGTCTTAGAGCGACTGCGATCGCAAATTCATACCGAGCAAATTGTCTGGGAAGTTTTAGTTGTTGATAATAACAGCTCAGACAATACCGCCAAAGTTGTTCGAGAATACCAAGCAAACTGGCCTTTCGCCTATCCTTTAAGATATTGTTTTGAACCCCAACAAGGACTTGCCTTTTCCCGTCAACGTGCAGTCCAAGAAGCCAGAGGTAAGTTGATTGGATTTCTTGATGACGATAATTTACCAACATCTACGTGGGTTTCGGCAGCATACACATTCGGGCAAAATCATCCGAAAGTTGGCGGTTATGGGAGCCGCATTTATGGTGACTTGCAAGGGACTCCTCCCAAAAATTTTGAAGAAATCGCTTGTCTGCTCGCTATTGCAGACAGGGGAACAAATGCTCTATGCTACGAACCCCACAAAAAGGTTCTACCACCTGGAGCTGGATTAGTTGTGCGTCGCCAAGTCTGGCTGGAAAGCGTGCCGAAAAATTTTATTCTTCACGGGCGAATTGGCGACAATATGCTGGCAGGAGAAGATTTAGAAGCGCTATTACATATTCAACAAGCTGGATGGGAAATTTGGTACAACCCTGAAATGTGTATTTACCATCGAATTCCCCACTGGCGCTTAGAGAAAGACTATTTAATCAAATTATGTCGCGGCATTGGTTTGAGCCGCCATCGGACTCGGATGCTAAGTTTCAAACCTTGGCAGCGACCCGCCGTTTTTTTTATGTATATGGTTAACGATTTACGTAAAATATTATTTCATCTCATCAAGTATAAATTTTCCTTGAAAGATGATATTGTAGCTGCTTGCCAAATGGAGCTTTTTACTAATAGCCTGATTAGCCCTTTTTATATTTGGAAAACCCGACTACGTACTTATAACATAAAAATTGATTAAATTCTGTGTAGAGAATTTGCCGTTTATATTGTAAATATTCTCAATATAAAAGCTTTACTTTCTCTTCATACAGGGAGTATTCGTCTCGCTTAAACTGGTCTTTAGCTGGATCAACAGTGAAAACTTTATGGAAGCGATCGCTCTAAAAGCCTAAGCTTTTCTTCCAATCAGTGCTGTTGATACCTCAAAAGGCATTCTCGTTGGCGATTCAAAAACCCTAAAAACTCTCGGTAACTTTAATTCTCACACTGAATTCTCATACCGTATGAACAATATTACGACAGCAGTTCCTTTTGTGGATCTTCAACTCCAACACCAGCCTCTTCAAACACAGATAGAGGAGGCAGTGCGGGGTACGATTCAACGAGGAGATTTTATATTAGGTCAGGCTGTAGCTGACTTTGAGGCGGCGTTTGCCAGTGCCTGTGGTGTGGCTTATGGCATTGGGGTCGCTTCGGGAACAGATGCGCTAGCGCTCGGATTAGAAGCCTGTGGTATTGGTGCCGGGGATGAGGTCGTTTTACCCACCAATACCTTCATCGCCACTCTGATCGGCGTTGTCCATGCTGGTGCCACACCGATTTTAGTCGATTGCGACCCTCAAACTGCGCTAATTGACTTTACAGCCGCCGAAAAAGCAGTCACAGCCAAAACCAAAGCGATCGTTCCGGTGCATCTGTATGGGCAAATGGTTTCGCCCCGTCAACTTTTGGACTTTGCCAGCGCCCACAACCTGATTGTATTTGAAGACGCGGCTCAGGCTCACCTGGCAGAGCGAGAAGGTTATCGTGCTGGTTCGATTGGCAAAGCAGCAGCTTTTAGCTTCTATCCCAGTAAAAATTTGGGTGCCATAGGAGATGGAGGTATGGTCATTACCAATGATGAAGCAGTCGCGAAGAAAATGCGATCGCTCCGCAATTACGGGTGTTCCCGTAAGTATTACCATACCGAACCCGGTACCAATAGCCGACTTGATACCCTGCAAGCCGCTGTCCTCAACATCAAACTCCCTCATCTTGCCGACTGGAACCACTCACGTAACCAAGCAGCCCAGCAGTACGACGCCTTATTGAAGCCGTTGGCAAACTCTGGAATTTTCCCCATCCAAAACCAAAGTGGCAACGGTCACATTTATCACCTTTATGTTGTTCGTGTCACTGAAGCTTGTCCCCTCGACCGGCAGACGATTCAAGACAAACTAGCGGCTGTTGGTATTCAAACCGGCATCCACTACCCCATTCCCTGTCATCTTCAACCCGCCTTCGAGAATCTCGGCTATCAAGCCGGAGACTTCCCCCAAGCCGAAGCTCTAGCACTGGAAATTTTATCCTTACCGATGTATCCAGGCTTAAGCGATACCCAAGTCCATCAGGTCATTGATACTTTGCAAACCTTGTGTGTGAGAACCTGATGAATTTTCAATGTAAAAAACGCTAAGAATAATGATTCTAACTTTGCGCTTAGCATTAAAAAAGCTTAGAAAATTAAGGTCAAACTATGCATTTTGAGAGAAAGATTCCAATTGCCATTGAGCGTTACTTGCTAGAAGGAACCATTGTTGCTTTGCTGGTGATTCTGTATGCTCCACTGTTATGGCACTGGTACGATGGCTGGTTGAACAAAAATATCAGTATTGAACATGAATATTACAGCCACGGTTTAATTGGGTTGCCTTTTGCCGCCTATATAACCTGGTCAAATCGACAACAATGGCGTCAGTTACCAGATACAAGTCATCCACTAGGCGCAGCCTTGCTAGCCTTGGGCGGGGTATTTTATCTCAGCGGCATTACTGACCTGATAAATTTATCCTTTCCCGCTGTATTAGCTGGACTTTGTCTGTGGCTGAAAGGAGTTCCTGGCTTCAAACTTCAAGGCTTTCCCTTGTTACTCGTATTTTTGGCAACGCCGACCCAAATTCCTTACTTACTAGCTCCCTATACCTTGCCCCTCCAGCGATTCATTGCTGCAACAGCTGGTTTCATCCTGACTCAGTTCGGGATGAATGTTACTGTCAACCAGATTTACTTATTCGTAGGCGGACGAATTGTAGAAGTTGCGCCTTTCTGCGCTGGACTTAAGATGTTATTCACCAGTCTTTATGTAACCTTGATGTTGCTTTACTGGACGGGTGCTTGGGCATCTCGCACGAAGACGATTTTGTTAGTCGTCGGTGCAGTAGTCATTAGCGTTACTGGTAATATCGTCCGCAATACGCTGCTAACTTTCTTTCATGGTACTGGCCAAGAAAAAACTTTTGATTGGCTGCACGAAGGCTGGGGCGGTGATGTTTATTCTGCCTGTATGTTGGGGTTAATTGTGCTTCTACTCAATGCGATCGATCGATATATTTCAGATGAGCCTCAGAAGGATGAAGCATGAAACTGCCCAAGAAATTGCAGCGCTTTCAATTTTCTAAAGTCGTCTTACTGAGTTTTCTTGTCGGACTGATGGCAATTGGCGCAGTTCCTAGTTACTTGACAGGACGCTGGTCTTGGGCAAATCCCCCACGAGTGACCAACCTCAAACAACTCAAAAATATACGGCAGGCTGGTCTAGCGCTTCCCGGCTGGCAGACTCAACAACAGGATACCGTAACGATTGGCGGTCATAAATGGTCGATTCAGGAACTCCAGCAGGATGAAAAAACCCAGGTAACTTTGCTGCTTTTGCCTCAAGAAGATCGCAAGGCTCAACCAGAGGTTGAGTGGATGGATATTAATGGGTTTAAAGAGTGGCAAACCGATCAAGAGCAGCGGTTGCAGTTTAAGGTTGAAACTCAAGCACAAAGGGGAACTCAAAACACTACAGAATCTGGAACTTCTGCTACACGTCCGACATCTTCCGATGTTAAAGCTCGTTTCTTTCGCGGTTGGACTCGGCAGCAGACCTTCGCCGTGCTTCAGTGGTACGCTTGGCCTGGAGGAGGCAATCCGTCTCCTAGTGGTTGGTTCTGGGCGGATCAAATGGCTCAATTGCACCGTCGCCGCTTGCCTTGGGTTGCTGTTAGCATCTTGATACCGATGGAGCCTTTGGCTGAGGTTGACACAGCTCTACCACTGGCTAAATCGCTCGGTCAAACGGTTCAAGCTGCTTTGATGAAAGAGTTATGAGTTGAGAGTGGGAGGAGAAATTTGCTTGACTCGCTTGGATTTGAAGAATGAATTTACTGATAACTACACTCTGTGCAATCTGTGCAACTTTTCGAGATGTGCAACTTTTTGAGAATTGTCACCCTTGATGCAACCCGGTGGAGTTTAGAAGCCAAACGGTTTTCTAACGGGTAGAAGTTTATCGCATCTTGATCCAAGGATGTTGGAAGGGAACCTAAAGCTCCATAAGGGTTTTAGGATTTGCAATCGTGCCAGTCTAAAACATCACGGGATGAATTTCTGGGGAGGAACTTCAAGACGCGATCGCTTTGTTGAGAATGCAAAGAAAGTTGCACAGTGAGTTATAACTGATAAATTTGATGATCGGTTCCCTAAGGTCTTAGTGAATATACTTATGTCTCGCACTTCTGGAGGCCGGTTCCACCGCTTCGCCGCCTTCTTTCTCTTCACTCTCCACACCACTGTCTACACGTTGCCGAGTAGTGTCCTACTCTGGATGCTGCACTCAGGGACTTTTGCTGGTAGAGGGATGAGTCAAACTTTACCCACCTTACCCAACTCGGTTGCGCCTCCCCTCCCGCCTCCACCTCCTCCCCCTAATACGAACGAGAACATACAATCGCCGGTGGTGATTCCAGCAGCTCCTATCGATCCCACCAGTCCACCACCACCGCTGGGTTATCCACCGCCTCAGCCGTTTGAGGGACAGCCGACCCAGTTTAATAATCGCTACCTGCTGGGAACGGGAGATACGATTTCGGCGTTGGTTGAGCGTTTTCCAGACTTGAGTTTTCAAAGCGTCATTGACGCGGAAGGAAACATCGTGGCACCCCTATTAGGGAAAATATCTGTACTAGGTCTGACTCTGGAAGAAGCCCAGGAAAAAATTCGCTTGGGATTAAACCGCTTTGTCATCGATCCCGCGGTCACTGTAACGCTGGCAGGCCAACGTCCAGCCCAAGTTACTATCAGCGGCGAAGTCGTTAGACCTGGTTTTTACACCCTGGCTCCTGGCGCTCAACTTTCTGCGGCATTGCTAATCGCTGGTGGCAGCACTAATCTCGGAGATATGCGATCGGTTTTGGTGCGTCGCGCCCGGATCGATGGCTCGACAATTGAGCAACGGGTTGATTTGTTTACGCCGCTGCTAAATGGACAGTCACTCCCCAATTTACGCTTACAAGATGGCGATGCAGTAGTCATCCCGAAGCTAGAAGTTGCCACGGAGCAAAACTACGATCGCTCGCTAGTTTCTCGTTCTACTGTGTCTCAGCAGCAGATCAACATCCGAGTTTTGAGCTACGCTGGTGGGGGAATTGGTAGTATTAGCTTGCCCAACGGTAGTACATTTGTTGATGCTTTAAGCGCGATTGGCCCTAGCCCAGATAATTCTAACCTGCGAAATATTGCCCTGATTCGATTCGATCCCGAACGCGGCAAAGCAGTGACTCAGAAAATAGACGGGAAAGCAGCGCTACTGGGAAACATTGCTCAAAATGTCCCCCTAAGGAACAACGATGTCATTGTGGTGGGCCGTAACTTGGTTGGTAAAATCACTTATGCCTTGAGTACTTTTACTCAACCTTTCCGGGATATTTTGGGATTCCTGCTATTTTTTGACCAGCTAAGAGAAAGTGCTACCGATCTGTTTGGTCCGACGACTGATAGTAACAATAACTCCGACTAGAGAAGCTGGTAATAAATGCTACCTGAAACCAAAAATATCCAAGAAAATAAATGTTAGAAAATATCAAGCCAAAGCAGCAAAATAAGAAAAATATTTAGCGTGAACTTTTGATTTCTACTTGTTTCTACTCCTGATTTCCTCATTAGCCCCTAGGCCCAAAAACGACCATGACTCCTCCTATTGTTAAGCGTTATCTGATCGCCCTGGATCAACATAAATGGATTGGATTAGCTGGTTTTACTATCATTGTCGGTGCGTCAGCCGTCATGGGTATACAACCAGCACCAGCTCCTGTTTTCAAGGCCACAGGGGTGCTGGCTTATAACGGGCCGATTGCACCATTTTCAACGACGACGCAAGCGATTCAAAAGCAGGGTCAAGAGCTGAATGAGGATACGCTGCTAGCAGAGAATGTGGTCAAAGCAGCAGCAACGCGCGTGAAAGCAGACACAGCACAAATTGCTAAAAATGCGAAAGTAAAGCTGCCGGAGGAGGACGGACCGAAGGTTATTCAAGTTTCTTACAGCGATAGCGACCCGAAGCGGGCGGGTGCTACCTTGGAAGCGCTAATGCAGGGAATGGTGGAACAGAGCCGTTTGATTAACAGCTCCCGGCTACGAGCGATTATTGACTCCATCAGTGCCCGGTTATCTCCTGCTGAGATGCAACTTAAAGAGGCGCAACAGAGACTAGAGCAGTATATCCGCCAGGAGGGACCTGCACTGGTTGCCGCTCAGGATGGGAGGACACTGGGTGCAATTTCTGGTAGCCAAGAGCAGCAACGTCAGCTTCAGATGACTTTGGAGGGAATTGACACCCAAATTCGCAGTCTGCAAAACAAGTTGGGTTTGACGGCGGCTGAAGCTTACACGTCTTCTGCCTTGAGTGCTGACCCAATTATTAACAGCTTGCGATCGCAAATCCATCAAACTGAAACCCAACTGCAAATTCTCAGCCGGGATTTGCGGCAGGAGCATCCTCAAATCATTCAGCTGAAAAAACAGTTAACAGCCTACAATGAACTGCTATCGTCGCGAGCATCGGAGGTGATGGGTGGAGGCGGTGTAGCAGCACCCTTGCCCCCCAGCCAAATTCGGAGAGACAGCAGCCTCGACCCCACGCGGCAAGGTATGGCAAACACGCTGGTAGCTTTACAAACCCAGCGCGAAACGCTGCAACAGCAACTACAGGCTAGTCGCAAAACCGAGCAGCAACTCCGTGCTGAATATGTAAAAATCCCCAATAAACAGCTGGATCAAGCCCGACTACAACAGCAGGTTCAGCTCAAACAAGGTCTGTACGATAAGATGCAGGTGGCATTAGTAGATGCCAAGGCAGCAGAAGCCGAGACGGTTAGCAGTCTCACCATTGCCCAACCGCCACAAGTCGCCGCTAGCGAGCAGAAGAGCCAAAGCTTACCGATAACGGTAGCCGTGGGAGCTTTGGTCGGGGTATTAGTGGGTGGCGGATTGATTTTCCTGTTAGCGATGCTGGATGGCACGTTCTACACGGTCGAGGAAGTGCGGGCGGCACTACGACAACGGGATGTGCTGGTGCTGGGTGAAGTGCCTTTCGTTGCCCTCCAAGATCCGCAATTGGGCGAAACGCCAGTTCTGCTCCAGCAGGATTCTGTTTATCACGAGTATTACGAACGCTTCCGCAGCAATCTGCGGCGAGCCAGCGATCAACCCTTGAAAGTTGTGTTATTGACCAGCACGATTAGCCAAGAGGGTAAGACAGTCAATGCTTATAACCTTGGAATCGCATCGGCTTGTGCTGGCAAGCGCACTCTAGTGATAGAAACTGATTTGCGATCGCCTTCTGAGTCCAAATTCCTGAAAGTCTCTCCCGATCCAGGTGCTAGTCTAGAACCCCTACGGTACTACACTCAGTTAAGTGAGTGTATCCGTTTAGTTCCAGATATTGAAAACCTATACGTGGTGCCTAGTCCCGGTCCGGTACGTAATGCTGCTGCCATTTTAGAATCCAGCGAACTCAGGCGGCTGATCGAAGATGCGCGAGGTCGTTTTGACTTGGTGATTCTCGATACCCCCGCCTTAAGCCGGTGCAACGATGCTCTCCTATTGGAACCTTACGCCGATGGTATCGTGCTGGTGACTCGACCCGGTTTCACCCAGGAGAGTATTTTGGTAGAGGCAGTCGATCAATTGACCGAAGCAGAACTACCACTCGTGGGAGCACTCATCAATGCGGTAGACACGCCAGTACAGGTTCCCAGTGTGAACAATGAGGACATTGAAGCCGACATAGAAGAAGAAGAAGAATTAGAACCTTCTCCTTCTCGGTCCGAAAAAGTGCCAAATGAGTACATTAAGCGCTAATCATCGCAAATCTGGTTCGGATATCCATCCCCAATGGAAACCGCTAATGACAAATGGCTAACCGCTCATTGTAGAAAGGTAATGAGCAGTTAGCCATTCGTAAAAACCAAGCTGTAAAACGTCTAAAAAAACCAGTTTAGATTCTTGGTTGTAGCACAGGAGAAGAAGTGACTGCTTTTCCTGTTTTCCTGATTTTCACAATATGCCAGTTCCGCCAAGAACCGCTTGCTAAAAAGTTTGTTGTTCTGGATGATTGTCCGAATTGGAAGAAAACAATCCCAACAGCGGTGCTAAGATTGCCCCGAAAACAAAGCCACCAGCGTGTGCCCAATAGGCAACTCCACCTTGCTCCATACCAATATTCGCAGGCGCATTCAGACTCGCAACACCATAAAAAGCCTGCTGAACAAACCAAAAACCGAGGAAGAAAACAGCAGGAACGCGAATCGTGGTGAAGAAGATACCCAGAGGAATTAATGTTAGCACTTGTATATTAGGGAATCTGAGAATGTAGGCTCCTAAGACACCCGCGATCGCGCCACTGGCCCCCAAGGAAGGAATGCCAGAGTTCATTGAAAAATACCACTGAGTTAAAGCCGCTAGAATCCCGCAAGTCAGGTAAAAAATTAAGTACCTAACGTGACCCAGCTTGTCTTCAACGTTATTGCCAAAAATCCAGAGGAACAGCATATTACCGGCAAGGTGTAAAAACCCGCCGTGCAAGAATTGCGATGTCACCAGTGTCAGCCACTCCGGTACCGGCTGATTCACAGGTATGCCACTAAAGCTAGCAGATAACTCTCTAGGAACCACAGCGGCAAGGCGAAAAAAACCTTCCAGCTGTTGTGGAGCCAAAGTCAACTCATATATAAAAGCCAAAATATTCGCAGCAATCAGTCCATAAGTGACATACGGAGTGAGGCGTGTAGGATTATCATCACGTAAAGGAACCACAGGCGTCTTTCCTAACTATCCAAGCAAAAGCTGGAAACAACATAACTTAATTTCTTCCTAGCTGTCTTTTCACCTCTGGATAGAGATCCAGTATGAGACGCTCTCGGTGAGAAGGTAGAGGCAATAAATAAACCCCTCTAGGGACATTAGAGGGGTTTAATCATGGTGCATGAAGAAATTATTGTCAGACTACCAGCCCTGTGCAGCCTTTTCCATGACATAGGCAGCAACATCCTCAATTTGTTGTTTATTCAGACGTCCTTTGAAGGCTGGCATAGCATTTTTACCATTCATTACCTGGTTGACAATGGCATCCATCGAGTACATCCCATACTTGTCTAGGGCATCCTTCTTTAAAGTTTTATTAGCCATAATCACGTTACCGCCGCCCACATGGCAAGCAGCGCAGTTAGCGCTGAAAATTTTAGCACCACTGACTGTATCAGCTGCATTGGCTGGGCGAGTTAAGGCACCTGTCAACACCGCAATCGTCAACAGTAAAACCGATAACAGTTTCCTCAACTTGATTCTCCTCTTCTTAACAGGTACAGTCATAAAAAAAAGCCTTGCAGAACTATTCTAAGCTTCTTCAAGGCTTTTTCTATCACCAAAGAGGAGAAGAAATCTTAAACCTCAAGGGTGATTATGATTGAATTGCCAGCCTAAAGGAACGATTCTATTAACCCTCGACGGTAATTTTACCAACCATCCCAGCGCCTCTGTGAGGTTGACAATAGTAGGTATAGGTGCCTGGTGGTGTGTCAGCGGGGAAAGTCGTTTCGTAGGATTCTCCTGGAGAGTTTAGCAACTTGGTGTGAGACAGATCCTTAGCCAGCGCTTTATCTCCGTTTGGCACTCCCTTATCATCAAAAACAGCATTATGGGGAGCTAGTTTATTATTGACAAATTTTACTGTGTCACCCGGCTTGATTGTGAGTTTAGCCGGTTCAAACTTCAACATCCCGGCATCTGTGCCCATTTTAATCGTATAGGTTTCTGCTGATGCAGGAGAAGCTGACAACACAAAGCTAGAGACTACTAGCAGAATTGTGCAAATTAGTAAACCTAAGCTTCGTGGAATTGCCATTCTCAATCTCATCGTTTCCTCCCAAAATTGTCAATTAATTTTGTTTAGTAATATTTTAGCTTTAACGCTTACATTCTGTAGAAGATTAAAACATTTTTGCTTTCTATCAATCGGAGGCATTGGCAGATGCATCCTGAACCGGCACGAAGATCAGAAATCATTTGTACCCCATCCCGGTGCTACCTGCGCGGCTCTTAGAACAAAGGCTGCTATCGTTTCCACCTCCTGTCGCGGCATCCAACTTTCCGGTACTTGACGACACCAAAAGCTTTCTTCGCTCCCGTCGTAGGTCATCGGCTGTCGAAGGAAAGCCACAATGCTGTTGATGGTGTCGCGGGGTGGAGTGGCACCAGTCAAGTCCTTCAGAGACAAGGATACAGCGGGGTTAGGCAAGGTCGCACCGCCGACATGACAATTTAGACAGTGTTGTTCAAATAACTGCTTGCCTGCTGAGAAATCTTCCACAGAGAACTGGCGGGTCTGACCTTGCCCATCTAAATCTAAAGAAATGGGTTCAGTAACTCGCAGGTACTGCCGAATGTAGGAGGTTGCGGCTTGAGCCGGTAAACTGACCATCCAGACGCCCAAGCAGATGCCAAAAATCAAAAATAAACGGCGAAGTGAGAAGAATTGACGCAGCATTGACCATCTTATGGATTGACAAAATATAAAAATTATGAGTTATGAATTCATTCAAAATTCATAACTCATAACTTTACTTAGCGCACGGCTTTACCGCCTCCCCACTGTTCGCCGAGGATTTTCGGCTGTAGAAGGATATGACCGCCGATCTTAAACAGGTCATCATCTGTGAGATTTCTCATCACCGTATAAATATCGGAACTCTCTATGCTGGGGTGTACTTCAGAGATTGCAGTTTCCCCATCGTAGGTCGTGGGATGATGCATATAATCCACCAGAGCGGCAATGTTGTCGCGCGGTGGGGTTGCCCCAGCCAAATCGTCCGGACCTAAACCGACGTTGAAATCAGTCTTGGTAACGCCCCCAGCATGGCACGAAGCGCAGGCATAGTTAAATAGGCGTTTGCCTTCGGCGACTTGTTTTAGGTTTAATGTCACCTGCTGTCCTCGATCGTTTAATTTTACAGTGCGAACTTCGTCAGTTAGTTCGACTGCCATTACCTGAGTGACAAGCAATCCGAAGGTGAAAATTACAGTGGCTAAAGCCAGACTTATGTATCGCTTAAGCATGGTTCTCCTTAAGAAATTTGGTGCGAGTTTTTGATCCACAACACAGCTGGACTCAATCTTAGTAAGCCGACCCCTAAGTTGCAGGCTTCTCAACCAATCATCTGGACAAAAAGAAGCAAGCCGATTGCCAAAAAGGAAAATCGACTGTTGGGACTCAGGATAGTTGGTCGGGATTAATTTTACCCTCCGTCCGTGCCCGATCCCTGCTTTTGAGACAGAATCTTAGAAATGATGGCCTTGGCATCCTCCAGAGCCAGACGGCTCTGTTGGGTTTTATAGGCGATTCCCAATTGTTCGCACAGCTTGAAAACCTCCTCTACTGGGAGGTTATAGTCTGCTGCGATTTCGGCAATGGACAGGTCTGCAAAACCCATGATGATTGAGAGAGATTGAACCGCTCTAATATCAATATCATCCCACTCTTGCGGTCGCTTTCCCTTCCCTGTCTAGTTGCTTGGGATCAATCTAGAAACTGGACGCTCGGAGTCGATCGTTTCTGACAGGGGAACGGGGGGCGGTGCAGGGGGGAGAAATTGGTGTAGCCGAATGAGTTGGGCTAGAGTTTTCTTTAACTGAGTGCGGGGCACAATAGCATCTACAAAACCGTGCTGGAGCAAATACTCAGAAGTTTGAAAATCATCGGGGAGCTTTTCTCGCAAGGTTTGTTCGATCACGCGACGCCCTGCAAAGCCAATTGTGGCTTTTGGCTCTGCGAGAATGATGTCTCCCAACATGGCAAAAGAAGCCGTGACGCCTCCCGTTGTAGGGTGAGTGAGAACCGGGATATACAGCAGTCTGGCTTCTTGATGACGCTCCAAGGCTCCGGAGATTTTCGCCATTTGCATCAGACTTAACATTCCTTCCTGCATTCTGGCACCGCCGGAGGCACAGACAACTACGACTGGCTTTCTTTCCCAGGTAGCTCGTTCAATCAGGCGGGTAATTTTTTCTCCGACGACAGAACCCATGCTACCGCCCATGAAGCGGAAGTCCATGACACCGAGGGCGACAGGCAAGTTTTCCAATTGCCCCATTCCTGTCTGCACGGCGTCCACCAAGCCAGTTTTGTCTTGAGTTTCTCGCAAGCGATCGCAATATTGTTTGCGATCGCGGAACTTCAACGGATCGGTGGGAAACACCTGTTCATCCAACGGCATCCAAGTATTGGCATCGATCAGCTGGCGGATGCGTTCATCGCTGAACACCCGGTTGTGATGGTTGCACTCCAGGCAAACCATATTGTTTGAGCGGAGGTCTTTGGTATAAGCAAGGACACTACATGCCTCGCACTTTGTCCACAGCCCATCCGCAATCTCACGCTCTTGCCGCTGTTCACTAATTGGCTCTGATTTTCGTCGATTTGCAAACCAATCAAATAGAGACATGAAAACGGTTAATTCCTCTTATTAAAATGATTTTCCTACGCTTTAAGCTTGCTCTTCCTGAATCGGACTCAATAATAGCAGAGCGGCCCACCGATCCTGCGATCGCACCTGTAAGGCAGTAGGACTCCCCGCACCAAAATAAGGTGCCACACCGAGGTCGAGAATCCGACTAGGAATTTGATGAGCCGCTAGCATTTGCTGCATTAATTCAGCTTCCCAGCGAGCGCAATTTGTTTTTAGGGTAATCCAAGACACTGGAATATCTTACAATACGGCAGTATTGCGGTAAATCAGGGCAGGGGGAATGCGTTAATTGAGGGGGAAAAAGAGTTGCAGGTAAGCAGACCAAATCGCCTCACCCCAAAAAGCTGCCAAAAGCGCTCCCAGTGCTAGGAAGGGACCAAACGGCATGGGGCGGTGCCGGTCAAGCCAGCCAAGCGCGATCGCTCCCCCACCGGCAAAGGCTCCCAGTACACAAGCCAAAAACCCAGCCAGTAGCAAATTCTTCCAGCCCAACCAGGCTCCCATCATTGCCGCCAGTTTAGCATCTCCTCCACCCATTGCCGCTCGTCCCAAAGCGATCGCTCCCGCAAAAGCAATGATGTCAAACAACCAAATTCCGACTACACCACCCACAATGCCTGACATCAAATGATTTGCACTTTCCGCCCAACTTGCTGCTAGCAGAAAACCTGCGATCCCCTGAAACACTAAACCCAAAATTAAGCCGGTTTGAGTAAGTGGATTGGGCAATGTCATTGTGTCTAAATCGATCAGCGATAGTGTTAACAACCAGCTAAAAAAAGCCCAATATCCTAGCGTTTGCACCGAAATGCCAAACGTCAAGAAAACTAGCAAAAACAACATCCCTGTTGCCGCTTCTACCAGTGGATAGCGCCCGGAAATCTTGCTTCTACAGTGGCGACAGCGCCCCTGTAACCGCAGCCAACCGACAATTGGGACATTTTCACCTTTACCCAGTCGATGCAGACATTGCGGGCAACGAGAAGGGGGCCAAAGAATCGATAAACCTGCTGGCAATCGATAAACTACCACATTGAGAAAACTGCCAATTGAGGCACCCAATGCGAAGACAATCGCAGCAGCAGGCAACGCCATCAAATCATCCATAGCAATTAGTTATCAGTCACGGGTCATGAGTCATGGGTCATTAGTAGTGGGTCATGACTCATGACTAAGGACAATTTAGACTAATCACTAATATATTTCCGACTCAATTTGACTAAAAGGCACAAAACATTCTTGCGGCAACAGAATCGGTTTGCCTGCAAAAATCAGCTTGCCCCGATAGGTATACCGATCGATTGCCACCCCTAGAGGGCGCTGCATACGGTCTGGATGGACTTCCGAGTAAGTCCGATAGATTTGTCGAGCTGCTCTGACGATGCTGGGGTCTAGCAACACGGGGATATCTATCCTTTCCGTCCGATTTTCTAACCGTTGCTGTGAAGCGTAAACCACTCGTCTACCCCTGTTATTTGAGCTAGTCTATAATCTACCCGTGCAATTCCTGCAAACTGCAATAGGTATACCAATTTTTGTTGCAGTTGAGGATGAAATTTTCTTAAGGCTTTTCTAGTGCTTGGATTAATGCATTGCCCATTGCACTGCACCCTAAAAGATTCATCCCCTCAGACATAATGTCACCCGTGCGATCGCCCTCATCCAGAACTTGCATCACCGCTTGCTCGATTCTGTCGGCAGCAGCAGGCTGGTCTAAGGCGTAGCGCAGCATCATCGCTGCACTCAGAACCTGCGCCAGCGGATTTGCTTTATCCTGCCCAGCGATATCGGGGGCAGAACCGTGGACGGGTTCAAAGACACCAGGACCAGATGCACCTAAACTGGCAGAAGGTAACATTCCAATACTGCCGGTAAGCATAGCGGCAGCATCAGACAGGATATCACCAAATAGATTACCTGTCACAATTGTGTCGAATTGTTTAGGCCAGCGAAGAAGTTGCATAGCAGCGGCGTCTACATAGAGGTGAGACAATTCCACATCTGGATATTCTTTAGAGAGCGCAGTTATGCGATCGCGCCACAACTGCGACACTTCCAGCACATTTGATTTATCCACCGAACATAGCTTCCCACTGCGTTTTTGCGCTGTCTCAAAGGCTACTCGCCCAATCCGGTCAATCTCTGATTCCGTATAAGCCATTGTATTGACGCCGCGCTTTTCGCCTGTTTCCGTAGCAAAAATTCCCCTCGGTTCCCCAAAGTAGATACCACCAGTCAATTCGCGCACCACCATGATATCAACGCCCTCGACCACTTCCCGTTTCAAGGACGAAGCATCCACTAACTGGGGTAATATTTTGGCGGGACGCAAATTGGCGAATAACCCAAGACCAGCCCTGAGTCCTAGCAAACCCGTTTCCGGGCGTTGATGGCGAGGGAGGTTATCCCACTTATAACCGCCAATAGCAGCCAGTAAAACAGCATCGCTATTGCGGCATGTTTCCAACGTTTGGGCGGGTAGCGGTTCTCCCGTAGCGTCAATCGCCGCACCCCCCACAAGGGCTTCTTGAAATTCAAACTGAATCTCAAATTGTTTCCCGACAAGTTTCAACACGTCTACCGCTACTGCCATAATTTCAGGGCCAATGCCATCGCCGGGAAGTAGGGTAATACGGTAGTTCTGCTGTGTCATAGGTTGTTCAAAACTCTTGCGAGTTATTAATCATACAGGGGAAATGTACCTGAAAAACGTTCAGATTCAGTTACAATCTGCCCAGCTAGAGCTAAAGCCCAGCTAGACCTAAATAGGTGCGGGAATACCAGCAATTCCTCTGATTGCTAACTTTCTGCCAAAAAAGAAGGCGGTGAGGGCAGCTAGGAGCGGGATGTCTGAGAAGTTGGTTATAACACCATCCATAATGTAATGGGCAAAGCATTCAGTCAATGCTGCTAACAAGGAGAAATTGCCGCTCGAATCGCTTCGTCTCTATAAAATGCCAATACTATTTTTCAGCATTTTATCAGCTCGATATCGGATGATTTATGTGCCATTGTCGAAGTTGATTTAGGACTCGTGTCTTTTACTAACTGGCTTTTGAACCTCTTTTGAATTTATTAAATAGTTGCAAGTAAGAAAGTTCAAGATGAAAGAATAAAATATCTAAGGCTGATTCGCAAGCAAATTTATTAAATATTTTTTCAATAAATGATGTAATGTATTGGAGTTGTGAATGTCCAAAAAAACAGTAAACTTTATTAAATAAAATTAATTAAAATGCTTGCAGAGAATTATTAAAGATTACAGGCGTGCTATTTGAGGATTGGAAGAACAGAGCATCCGAATATTAACGAACGGCATTGACACAGAGCCAAAAGTGCGATCGCTCTTGTAAGAGCCTTCTATGCTTGAAGGTGCTAGCTGAACCAAATAGTAAAATGTCTGATCCCCCTGAAAGTATCCTAATTGGGACAAATTAAGGAATTACAAGGCTAATCGGTTCTGCAATCTTGTTTAAATTTCAGAAACGCTCGTGGCAAATGCTGTAGGTAAAGGCTACGCTAGCACTCAAGCAAGCCATCTTACAGTCAACCCTCAGCAGCTATGGCAAAAGAACTGGCAATTCAAACTTGTGGACTCACCAAGCAATTCGATCGACATATTGCAGTTAATGATATTGATTTACAGGTAAAAGCTGGTGAAGTCTATGGACTAATTGGACCGAATGGAGCCGGTAAAACAACTTTGCTGCGGATGTTGGCGGCGGCTGAAGAGCCAACGACAGGTGAAATTTATATTAATGGCGATCGCCTGCAACGCGATCACAGCAACCCTACCCTGAAGCGGCGACTCGGCTATCTACCTGATGACTTCCCCCTGTACGACGATTTGACAGTCTGGGACTACCTAGACTATTTTGGGCGTCTCTACCGCTTGCGAGAACCACACCGCAGCCAGCGCCTGCGGGAAGTTTTAGAACTGGTGCAGCTAACGGGTAAGCGCAATAGCATGATTGCCACTCTCTCGCGGGGGATGAAACAGCGCCTAAGTCTGGCGCGGACAATTATTCACGAACCGATTTTGCTGCTGTTGGATGAACCCGTTTCCGGATTAGATCCTCTTGCCAGGATGCAGTTTCGGGAAATCATCAAAGTATTGCAGGAAGCCGGGATGACGATTGTCATTTCGTCACACGTCCTTAGCGACTTAGAGGAACTTTGCACCTCAGTAGGCATCATGGAACTCGGCTTTCTCGTAGAAAGTTCGCCACTCAAGGAACTTCGCCGCCGCCTCAGCCGCCAGCAAATTTTCTTGTCTACGTTGGGTAAGCTAGAGTCACTTGTATCAAAGCTGAGAAACCATCCTTTAGTCGAAGAATTGGAGGTGATGGCGGGACAAGAGCGAGTGCGCCTTTACTTTTCTGGGGGTCAGGAAGATTGTGCTAAGTTGTTGCGATCGCTTGTTGAATCTGACATCCCTCTGACCGAATTTCATTGCACTCAGGAAGACTTGGAAACCATTTTCCTGAAGCTGGGACACCAGCAAGCATCATAAGACAAGATTGAGGACTGAGGGCTGAGGACTGAAGGCTTTGGACTGAGTTATTAACAATGCTTACTCTTCACTCAGCACTGAATTTAATTCTGGAGATTTTTTAGTGATGAAAATTAATTGGAGCGACCGGCTGGGAGATTGGAATCCCCAGCTGTTACGAGAAATTAAAGGGCGTCTTAAACCCCGAAATGTATTAATTGCAGTAGCGATCGCGCTGATGGGTCAAATGCTACTGCTGATGAGTTTCGCGACTCAACTGCCGGTTGATACGGGTACGGGCGATATCTACAGTAGATATTGCCTAGACTATCGCCCTGGTTATGGGCAGAAATGCCTTCTAGACCCCCTTGGCAATATTGTTATTAACTGGCAATTGTGGTGGCTAGATGTGTTCGTCTGGCTGAGTGTTATTGGCTTCCTGACCGTCTTGGTGGCTGGCACCTATATGCTAATTAGCGACCTATCGCGGGAAGAAAATCGCGGCACGCTGAATTTCATTCGCCTCAGCCCCCAGTCAACAACCAGTATTTTCAGCGGCAAGCTGCTGGGAGTGCCGATTTTACTTTATCTCCTAGCCGGTCTGGCGATTCCTTTGCATTTGTTTGCGGGTCTGTCGGCTGAAATTCCTTTAGTCCTCATTCTGGGCTTTTATGGTGTCGTGGTTGCCAGCGCCGCTTGCATCTACAGCGCCGCCTTACTTTATGGATTGGTCGCTGGTGGACTCGGTGGATTTCAGTCTTGGATTGGCAGTGGCATCGTGCTGATGTTTCTGACCCTCATGACTGGCTTGAGCCTTAACAGCAGCACAATCATCCATAATTCCCCCCTAGATTGGCTGCATCTATTTTCTCCTTCAATTGTGCTGGCATACCTCATTAATGCCAGTTCTCAAGGAAGTGCCTATTCAACGTCAATGGGAATGGCGCAACTGGAAGCCTGGAAATGGTTTTACTTACCTCTAGGTACCAGCATCTGGAATGTCATCGGCTTTAGCGTGCTGAACTATGCGGTGGGAACTTTATGGTTTTGGCAAGGGATGAAGCGTTGCTTTCACAATCCCAGTACGACTCTCCTCAGCAAACGGCAGAGTTATATAATGACGGCTTGCTTTGAAGTGGCTGTTCTGGGATTTGCCCTAACCCTACCCAAATGGCGCGCAGATAATCCAGAATCTATACCAGGCGGACTGTTTGATAATTTTGGTGGTTTGCTGTTGTTAAATTTGCCGCTGTTCTTGTGTCTGATGGCGGCGTTGTCGCCTCACCGCCAAGTTTTGCAGGATTGGGCGCGTTACCGACGGGAGAAAACATCTTCTCGCGTGAAAAACTTGGTGCAGGATTTGGTTTGGGGGGAAAAAAGCCCTTCAGTGGGAGCAGTGGCACTGAATTTACTGATTGCTTCAACTATCATGGTGCCTTGGATACTCCTTTGGCCTGCAAGTGCGTATAAAGCATCAGCGCTGGCGACCATCCTGCTGAGTGTCAATTTAATCTTGATTTACGCAGGTGTTGCTCAGCTAATGCTGTTCATGAAGACGCCGAAGCGATCGCTCTGGGCAGCAAGTACAGTGGCTGGATTGATTATATTGCCGCCGATTGTGTTCGGCTTACTATCAATCTCTCCCGCTAAAATCCCTGGTGTATGGCTGTTTTCCGTCTTCGCCTGGGGTGCTGTCAAAGATGCTGCTGCGACTAGCCTAGGTCTGGCAGTGCTGGGTCAGTGGCTAATGTTCAGCTTGTTGAGTATTCAGACAGCACGACAGTTGCGACAAGCGGGCGAGTCCGCGTCGAAATCGCTGATGTCCAATCGTCCCTCTTTGCCTGCTAACGGCTTGTAGAGAAGCGATCGCTCGAATCGATGCAGACACAGAAAAACTAAATCTAGAAAAACCCGTTTTCGAGGCAGAAAACGGGTTTCTTCTCAAAACTTGCGATCAAGGAAAACAGAGATGAACCTACTTTGGATGGAGCGATTGGGCGATTGGAACCCTCAGTTTCTGCGCGAACTCAAAGGACAACTGAAAACTCGCAAGTTAGCGATCGCTATCGGTGTCTCTTTGATTAGTCAGTTTTTACTGGTCTTATATTTTTACGAACAACTAAATCTTGATGGAACCTACAGCAGCTTTTGTGTAAGAACCAGTAACTACAACTGCCGGTTGGATGCTGCCGGTGAGATTGTCATTGACTGGCAGCAGTGGTGGCAAACCCTATTCAGCATTTTGAATTGGACTTTGCCTCTTATCTTATTACTCGCTGGGGTCTATATGATTCTCAGCGACCTTGGTAAAGAAGAGCGTCGAGGCACCCTGAATTTCATTCGATTGAGTCCCCAATCAAGTCAAAGCATTTTGACGGGGAAAATCCTGGGAGTGCCTATTTTACTTTATCTGGGTGTGGCCCTAGCACTACCATTGCATTGCTGGTCTGCGATTAGTGCCGGTGTACCTTTTTACTTTCTGGTGAGTTTTTATTTGCTCTCAGGTGCTAGTTACTATTTCTTCTATAGCGCTGCCTTACTTTATGGATTTTTGAGCGAATTTCAAGCTTCGTCAGCCAGTTTTTTAACCTTTGTATTTGCTTTGCCTTGGCTAAATGTAATTAATTGGTCTGTGTCCCTGGTTACACAGGCCAATTATGATTGGAGCGATTCAGTACTATACTATTGGCAATGGTTTTATATACCGCTCGGTAGTAACTTTTTGTTAGCTGAGACCTTTGCAATTCTAACTTTTAGTTTGTGGACTTACTGGATTTGGCAAGCCTTAAATCGGCGTTTTGCTAATGCCAACGCCACGCTTATCAGCAAAAAACAAAGTTACTGGATGGTCGCTTATTTTGAATTCCTGCTTCTAGGTTTTTGTCTACAAAAGAACCACTTAAATCCGGCACAATTTGCTGAATCTGGATTTCTGTGGGGATTGTTGGTCTTTATGGAAACCGTAAATCTGCTATGGTTCTTGGGTTTAATTGCTGCTTTATCCCCTCACCGTCAGGCATTACAGGATTGGGCGCGTTACCGCCGCGAAAAGGTTTCTAACCGTAAAAGTTTTTGGAAAAGCGGCTTAATGCAGGATTTGCTGTGGGGTGAAAAAAGCCCATCACTGGTGGCAGTAGCAGTAAATTTGGGCATTAAAACCGTAATTTGGGGTGCTTGGATTCTGTTTTGGCCTCAAAACAGTGCCAAGATTTCAGCTATTTTAGGTTTGATCTTGAGTCTAAACTGGCTCCTGATATTGGCGGGTATCGCTCAGACGCTGCTATTTATGAAAACAGCAAAGCGATCGCTCTGGGCTGGCATAACTGTAATAGCCTTGATTGCATTTCCCCCAATCTTTTTCAGCGTGCTGTCGATGCCATTTTATCAAAGCTCTGGTGTGTGGCTGCTTACCGCCTTTCCGTGGATAGGGGTAAAAGAAGCCTCCGCAATTCCCATTTTTCTGACAATCTTGGGACAGTGGAGCGTTACGACATTGTTAAGCTTACAATTGACGCGGCAGATGCGATTAGCAGGCGCATCTTCCTCCAAAGCAATCTTTGCCAATCGTCCATCAGCGCCCGCCCGCTAGAACACTTCAGAGAGGGAGAAATATCGCGACTGCTTCTCCCTCTCTTCCCGCTCTAACTCAATTTTCAACCCGACTTTTTGAGCGCCTTTTTCACCAAATCTGGAATTTGGGAAGGGCGCTCTGCTATTGGAATTTTCGCTTGCTTGAAAGCGGCAATTTTTCGGTTTTCAGGTGTCTGTTCGGCCGCAAGTTCAGCCTGTGGAGAAGCGAGCATCGCTTCCTGACGCCAAAAACCAAGTGCATTCCCTGGGCCTAAAAGTTTTTCTTGTGGAAGCAAGCGACCGACAAAATATACAATTACTGGCTTATCAAGTGTAGCAACGATGTATTCTGCTGCCGCCTGTTCATCACTAGAACTGGTATGGCTGATATGGCTGACTAAAACAATGACCTTCGTGTTTTTATCTGCTGCCAAAATTTCCAGCCATTGTACGACAGAAGATCCGACAAACGGCTCGCTGCCAATACTGACGGCAATCGACTGACCATAACCGGCTCGTGTCATTTCTCCGGCTACTTCGTAGGTGAGATTGCCGCTGCGGCTGAGCAGCCCCACCGATCCAGGACTATAAAATTCAGGTTCATGAGTGCCTAGTAAAACCTTGCCTGGAACAATAATCCCAGCACTGCTGGGACCGACGATGAGAGTTTGAGTCGCCTCTGCCTTTCTGAGCAGCCGAACCATATCCAGGGGAGGTATCCCACCCGTAATCAGAATAATTTGTCGGATACCTGCTGCGATTGCTTCTAGCGCAGCATCAAGCGCCGCGTAAGGTCGTACAAAGATAATGCTAATGTCAACCGCTCCGACCGACTGTATCGCCTGCTCTACCAGGTCGAACACCGGAATGCCATCCAGCGTTTGCCCTCCCTGACCGGCACTGACCCCAGCTACTACCTTCGTGCCGTAAGCTATCATTCGGGCAGTGTAGGTTGACGCAAGTGGTTCTGCGATGCCTTGTATCAGGATTTTACTGTCTGGCGTTAACTTCATGATCCTTTACCAAAGTCTATTTTCCATGCAACGTTCGTGCGCGAACAGCACATGAGGTCTAATAACAAATGTCGGTATCTAACATCTCCCATACATCTATATCAGGTTGAGATGAGCGAGTCAGGTTGACAGGAGCAAGCCAACGTCTTGAATGTAACTTTAATGCCAAGCAAAGCAGCATGAAAGCTCGACCGCTAAAACAACCTTGCCTCACGATTTGGTGCTGGGAGTCCCGGATCTACTTTTAGCTGCTGCTTTGGCTAGGGAAATCGCTTGCTCAACAGCGTCATCCAGATTATCGCTCCAGTGTACGGGCATCGTGGCTAGAGGCTCTTGGCTTTTGTCGAGTTCGCCACCTGCTAAGCGGACAACAAATTGGGGAAGCAGGGTGAGAAATTCTGGTCTGCGATCGCCGATCCGGGTGCGAGAGTCCTTGGGGCTGGGTGTACTAACCCGTCGAGTCATTCGCTGCGGATGCTCTGTCATTTCATTAACTTTTCGTTGCAGATATGAATCAATCACTGCAACGACTTCCTGACTCGCTGCGGTATTGCCCAAAATATTAACCAGCAATACTTTAATATTTTTATTTTGAGTGAGACGCTCCAGCGCTTGTTCGAGCTGTTCTCTCCAAGATGCGGGTGTCAAATTTCCACTCGCCTCCTCACCCACAATTAGGCAAAGTCTCGGCTTACCGCCAGCGCTGTAAACCAAATCTACCATTGCCATCGCCAAGCTGGTGCCGTTACAGAGAATCCCAATATTACCATCTCGATTCAGCCAGTTCTGAATGGGTAGAAACTTACCGGGATCGATGTCTGTAGGCGTTTCCTTCGCGATATCGGACTGAGGCATTTTTGCCGCTAGAGAAGCCAAAGCGGGATGACGTCTAAGAGCAGCATCATTGACTGTAATTTTGCCATCTAAAGCCATCAATTCGCCTGTAGGACTTACACCTAGGGGATTGATTTCTACTCCATCTAAATCGTTTTGGACAAACAGATGGTACATCTTTTCGATAACGGTGCTAACTGACTGGATCAAGGAACCTTGGAGTCCCATTTTCAGAGTCAGATGGCGGGCATAAAAAGAGGAAAATTCTTGGTCAACAACTACTTGCTGAAGAAGCTCCATCACCGCTTCCAAGTTCATGCCTCCTTGTGAGGAACCTAGCAGCACCGGGCGACGAAGGTCGTAGTCTAGGGTGACGGCTAGATAAAATTCACGAGTAGCATCGTATTTTGCTTCTGCTAGAAGCACTTGGGGATATTCACCCAGAATCGGCAAATTAAAAATCGTCCGTGCTGCCGCGATCGCATCGATGGTGTTTTCTGCAAATCGAATTCCACCCGCTCTACCCCGTCCACCAGCACGCACCTGCGATTTTAGGACAACCGGGTAAGGAATTTGCAAACCCTTGAGGTCTCTGGAATTATCAATTCGTTGAGAAGGCAAAACGGGAATGCCCATCTCCCGAAATAATTCTTTAGCTTGATATTCTAGTAAATCCATGAATGGCAATTAAGGATGAGGGATGGGGAATGGGGAATGGTAATTGAGAAAAAAGGGATTCGTTATTCGGCAGTCGCAGCAAACCAAAGACGAATGGCTAACGATAATGACGAGTGACAATTACCCAATCCCGATTACCCCTGTTTCTGACGACTTTGCCAGTCTTTGGCGACTTTATCAATTCCATAGAAACGCTGCCAAAAGGCATCAACCGCCCTGGTAGGCAACACTTTGTTCATTAAAAACAGTAGAATATCTCCCCCAGTAGCAGCCACGTAGCGGGGACGAGGATGACGGTCGGTGAGCGATCGCACAACCACTTTAGCAACCCGTTCGGAAGTCCAAGCTCGACTACTGGTTCGTTCCTCTAGCCCTTCTAGCCGCTCAAAAGCAGCCCGGTAAGGTGTATCTTGTGGAGTTGATATCGCTTGCTCAACCCGTTGCGCTGCTACCGCGAAAAACTCCGTACTGACTGGCCCTGGTTCAATCACGCTGACTTTGATATTGAATGGAGCCAGTTCCATCCGAAGTGCATCGCTAATTCCTTCCAAAGCAAATTTAGAGGAACTATATAACCCTCCAAAGGGAAACGCAAGCCGTCCGCCTAGAGAACTAATATTAACGATCCGTCCACCCCCTTGGTCCCGCATTCCTGGAATTAAAGCTTGAATTAAGGCAAGCGGGCCGAGTAAATTGACCTGAAACTGCCGCTGCACCGCCTCAAATGGAATCAACTCTACTGGTCCCATCTGTCCATATCCGGCATTATTGACCAAGGCATCCACGCGCCCAAAATGGTCGATCGTTTTAGTTGCCAAAGCTTTAGCCTGCTCAACTTGAGAGATATCGGTGGGAACAACCAGCACATCAGCACCCGCTTTGCGGCAGAAAGTTGCGACTTCCTCCAATTTTTCCTGGTTTCGAGCTGCTAAGACGAGCCGGATTCCCAACGACTGAGTCGCTAAAACTTGCGCCAGAGCAGCGCCAATCCCAGTAGAAGCTCCTGTAATTAGGATGACTTGTTCAGATAGCGGTGGAGTATCGATCTTCATAACTTGAGTTCAGTAGGCTAACACCTTAGCCGCGTGCCCGTACAGTTGTTAATGGTAAGCCCTAGCATTGCAAGCAATAGCCAATTCGCTGTAGCCAAGACAAATTTTTAGATTTTTGATTAGATTTTTTAATTATTGCAAGCACTACTGATGCGATTCCTCTGCTTGAAAGTAGAAAATTGAGCAAGCTTTTTAGCTGTCCTGCCTCAAAATGGAAGAAAGTGAAACGGAGGGTGTTGCTGGATGGAAACAGTAGCCCGCGAAAGCGAATTAGAGGTACTGGGGCGAATTCTACAAAATCGCCTTTACTCGGCATTACCGGAGAAGGTTCCCTTTCAAGTTCGGTGTGCCTTACCGCAGGAAGCGTTAATTATTTTGACGCAACACCCAGCGGATTTTCTGCCTGACCCGCAACGAACCTTTAGAACGTTAGAGCAAACTCTCAAAAGTCTGCAACCGGAATTTGCCCGTCAAGTCCAGCTGTATCTAAGAGTAGTCGGGCAAAAGCAACCCTATGCTTTCCATGCCTTCAGTGTCGATCCGCCTGTTGTGTCAACGTCAACTGTGTCAACGTTAACGACTGCTCTCGCTGATGAGACATCTGTTATCGAGGAGACAATCCCAAATTCGACAGAAGTCAAAAATCCACCCAAAAAATTGAGGCGCAAGGAGACAATTCCGGAAAATCTCCCCAGCGGGACACCAGCAGCGGCAGATGACAGCATTGGAGTGGATGCCGACCCGGCAGAAATCGGCTCAGCACCCACGATTAATGAATCTTCCTCCCTTCCTGCCGATGAACTCAGTTTAGAGCCGGATGATTCGCCGGGGGAGGTTAAAAGCGAGGCACCACCGACTTCACTGGCTGGTAAACTCCAGCGATTGCCATTGCCGGTACTGTTGGCAAGCGCGGGAGTAAGTTTATTGACGTTTCTGCTCACTCTCTACGCCTTGACACGTCCCTGCGTCATCGGAACCTGTACGCCACTACTCACGGCACAAGCGTTGAGCCAGGAGGCATCTGCAACCCTTCAGCGACCAAAATCGGGGCAAGAAATATTAGAAGCAAGAGAGAAACAACAAGAGGCAATCCGCCTTTTGAAGCTGATTCCATTCTGGTCTGGTTCTTATTCCGAAGCTCAGAAGCAATTGAACGACAATTCGCAGCAAGCCGAATTGCTCGATCAGCTGGTAATGGCTTTGAGTAAAGGTTCCGCGGCGGCTAGACAGAGCCAAAATCCTCCCCATTCAGCGACAGAATGGTTAGAAATTCAGAAGCTATGGCGAGAAGCGATCGCGCTTTTGGAACCCGTGCCCAAAAATAGCACGGTCTACCAACTGGCTCAGCAGAAAATTAAGGACTATCGAATAAATTTAGCCGCGATTAACGGGCGAGTGAATGCCGAACGACAGGCGCTTAAAAACCTCGACGCTGCAAAAGAAGGGCTTCAGGTAGCAGAAGCCCGTGAAGGAGTGGCTAATTCGATCGCCACTTGGCGACTGGCTGAAATGAACTGGGAGATGGCAATCAATCGGCTCAAGGCGATTCCTGTCGGCACGACTTCCCGTCCGGAGGCGCAGCAACTGCTGGCGACGAATCTGCCCAAATTGTCAGCAGCACGCGATCGCAAAAACAAAGAACAAATTGCCGCTAACGCCTACAATTTTGCTCAAACCCTCGCACGTAATGCCAAAAATTACGAACAGCGCAACCAATGGACATTAGCGGTGCTGAACTGGCGCAATGCAATCGTTAACATTCAAAAAATTCCCAGAGGTACTTTTTTCTACAATCAAGGCGATTCCCTAATGAGTTCTTATAAAGCCGAACTCAGGCAAGCAGAAATCCAACTAGGGTATGCCAGCCTGCTCCAAAAAGCGAGTACCGATCTTATTAAAACCTGCGCTGGGACGCCGAAAGTCTGTGAATACACTGTCACCAGTCAGCTAATCAGAGTTCAGTTGACACCCGCTTATATGCAGATGGTGACGCAAACCGTAAACGCCGCACAATTGAGAGGAGATTCTAATGCTCAAGCTGGGATAGCCGCTCATTTGCGAACGCTAGGAGACGCACTGGAAGCGATTAGCGATAACGCCCGTATTCCTCTTGAACTCTATACTCCAGATGGTTCGTTGATTAACAAATATCCTAAAGTTAGCTAGGAATAAAAGTCTCACATTAGGGTCGGTTATGTTTTCTATCTCAACCCACCAAATCCTGAGGTTGCGTTAGCTTTTGCTGTTGCTACTTATACCATTTCACTTTTGTGCTGCTACACTTACTGCTTCGTCTTCCTTCCCAGTTGAGCGGATCAAATGTGTAGCATCATCAAGGGAAATTAGGATTACATCTTGCATTTGTCAAATTAATAAACAACAGATGCAAAGCCGTAATAAAACTGGGCAAAATTTGAGTTAAACTACCTAGGATTTTTTTAAGAAAACTCGTTTTTTATTTTTAATGATTCTTGAGTTGGGCTTCGCTAGTAAAAAACTGGCGGCAAAGCCCTTGAGTGACTAATAAAGTTGTCACTAAGTTGGTAAAAGCAAGCATAAACATAATTAAAATTTGGTAGGATGCAGCATTCAGCGGGTCAACACCACTCAATAATTGACCTGTAATAATTCCCGGTAGTGTCACGACTCCAACAACCATCATTTGGTTCAGAGTGGGAATCAAACCGGCGCGGATGGAATCTTTGCGGTACTGTGCAACCGCCTGTTGTGGCGTTGCACCTAAGCTCAGGTGGGTTTCAATTTCGGCGCGACTAGCGTTGACGGTGCTGCTCAAACGTTCGCCTGCGATCGCTGCTCCATTCATCGCATTTCCGAGTACAATTCCCGCTAAGGGAATCAGGTACTGGGGTTCATACCAAATGGGCGGTTGAAGGATCAACAAAGTGGTGTAACTCAATGTCAGGGCGCTACTCACCAAAATCGACCCCCACACCACGGGCAATACTTGGGGAATTTTTTTGCCGATGCGATTGCGAGCAACAATTGCGGCAATGCTCAGCATCACCATCAAAAGTGCCAAAACTGCCCAAGGATTTTTCCAGGCGAAGACGAAGGCTAATACATATCCAACGCCCAACAGCTGGATAATAGTGCGACCAGTCGCGATCGCCAATTGCCCTTCTAATCCGAGTTGTTGAATCCTGGATAAACCAATGGCAACTGCCATCATGCCCAACGCCAAGACAAGGTCTGTAAAGTTCAGTGCGATTAAAGAATCCACAGTTCAAAATGAGGTCTTGCTTTCTCCCTAATTCTGCCAGGGTTGAGGAAGTTTTGATTGCGGAGGGCGGAGGGCGGAGGGCGGAGGGCGGAGGACTGAGGACTGAGGACTGAGGACTGAGTGCTGAGGAGTTAGGAGTTAGGAGTTAGGACTGAGTGAAAATAGGAATGCTCCCCTTGTCCTCTGTGGGTCTGCTTCGTTTTCCTGTTATCGTCCCTCTATCTGCCAAATTCTGCGAAACAATTTTGTAAGTTCGGCATTCTGAATCAAAAAGGATGGTGAGGCGTGGATTCCCTTTCTGAGCAAAATTTGGTTCTATGTAGATAAAAATTTGTGGTGTCAACGAGTGAATAATATTCCCCCCCTAGACCTGTCGCGGCAGTACAAAATTATCAGTGAAGAAGTGAATGCAGCCGTTCTAGGCATCTTGGCTTCTGGTCGTTATATTGGTGGTCCTTCGGTTGCAGGCTTCGAGCAACAGTTTGCAGCTTACACAGGCGTTTCAGAGTGTGTAGCGTGTAACTCTGGTACAGATGCCCTCTATCTAGCTCTCAGGGCTTTACAGATTGGGCCGGGGGATGAGGTAATTACGACGCCGTTCACCTTTATTGCCACTGCTGAAGTAATTAGCGTGGTGGGGGCGACGCCGGTTTTTGTTGATATTGATGCCCAAACGTTTAATTTCAATATCGATCAGCTGCAAAAGGCGATTACCGCTAAAACTCGCGCCATTATCCCAGTTCACCTGTTTGGGCAGCCGGTGGATATGACGACAGTGATGGACGTAGCACAGGCTCATAATCTAGCGGTGATTGAAGACTGTGCCCAAGCCACAGGCGCTGAGTGGGCAGGATCTAAAGTTGGCAGCATCGGGCATATTGGCTGCTTTAGTTTCTTTCCTACTAAGAATCTGGGTGCTTGTGGGGATGGCGGTGCGGTGACGACGAACGATCCAGCGATCGCTTCTGCTATACGGATGCTGCGGGAGCATGGAATGCGCGATCGCTACCATCATGAAGCAACTGGCATTAATAGCCGCTTGGATGCTCTACAAGCCGCCATTCTGCAAATTAAACTGCGTTATCTGGATACGTGGAATGACCTGCGTCGCTCGGTTGCACAGCAGTACCACCGATTGTTAGAGCCGGTGCCTGGGGTGGTGAAGCCGCAAGAAACGCCAGGAGGTCGCTGTGTCTGGAATCAATACACGATTCGCCTCACCCAATCTAGTAACGGCAGCTATCGGGACGAGGTTCGCAATCAGCTACAGCAGCAAGGCGTTAGTTCGATGGTTTACTATCCCTTGCCTTTACACCTACAGCCGGTCTACAAGAATTTAGGCTATAAATCTGGGGACTTCCCTGTGGTAGAGCAAGTCTGTCACGAGGTTTTGGCCTTGCCCATGTTCCCAGAACTTTCTCTGGAGGAACAGGAGCAAGTGGTTTACAGCTTGAAAGACTGCTTGGGATAAGTTTTGAGTTTTGAATTTTGAGTTTTGAGGGTCGATTTATTAACCTCGATTTCTGGCGTAGGGGCATAGCACTGCCATGTCCCTACAGAACGTGAATCAGTGTAAGTTTTTTAATCCACGTTCCTTAGCCAAGATTTATTCAAAATTCAAAACTCATCACTCATCACTCCGACCGCTTAGGGATTACGCATGAATACGTTCGCGGCTGACAGTGGATAGTGCTTCCACCAAGCTACGAACAGCCGCTACCATCGCGACTTCACTGTTGAGTTGGTTGATGGCAGAACCGACGCCGACACCCGCAGCACCGGCAGCGATCGCCATCGGTGCGGTAACGCTAGAAATTCCGGAAGCACACAGGACTGGGACGGAAACAGCGCGGGAAATTTCGTAAGCTGCTGCTAAGGTAGGAGCCGCTTTTTCAATCAGTCCTAGCGTACCGGCGTGAGTCGGGGTTGAGGAAGTGCCTCCTTCGGTTTGGATAATATCGGCACCGGCTTTTACCAATGCTTCTGCGAGTTGAACTTGCCGATCTAGCTCCAGAATATGGGGCACGGTGACAGACAAGGTGATATTTGGCAGCAGCGATCGCGTTGCTTGCGTCAGCGCCAACACTTCTTCTGCTTCAAACCGCCGTCCCTGCGCGTAAAAACTATCAAAGTTGCCGATTTCAATCAAATCCGCTCCAGCTTCCACTGCGATCGCAAACAGTTCTGGTTCTACTGCTGATACACAAATTGGCAGGCTTGTCAACTGACGAGCCAACCGCACCAAATTGGGTTCTGCGGCAATATCGACGAAAGTAGCACCGCCTAAGTCGGCTGCCTTAACGGTGGCAGCAACTCGCTCCGGATTGAAGTTATTCAATCCGGTAATAATTTTTAAAGCACGACCTTGGTCAAAGACACGCTGTAGTGTAGTATTCATGGTCATAAGCCCGATTTGGCTCGCAAATTTTGCATCTTAATTGTACAGACCGAATCATCCGGTCTCTACATTCAGAACGATCTACCTGGGAATATTACTGCGGAAGGTTGTGCATCCCCGCTGATTGCCATACCATCAGGAAATAAAAATTACGCTCTGCTTTTTATCACAACTGGGATCTAGACTAGGAGCATAGCGCAGATCCTGCCCCCCTCCTGCCCTCCTCCTGCCAGTGACGGTCATGAATTTTCCACCCACAAATCTGTCAACTTTTCACTCAGATGTTTTACAGCAAACTGAACTAGGGCAGCTGTGTGGTACCGAGCAGTTGTTCCGCGATCGCTATGAGATCCTGCGAATGTTGGGAAGAGGTGGCTTTGGTATCACCTTTTTAGCCAGAGATGCCAACTTGCCAGGCGATCCTTTGTGCGTGATTAAGCAGCTGTGTCCCAAGTTTAGCGATCCGATTGGACTGCAAACAGCGCGGAAACGCTTCGAGCAAGAAGCAAGAACCCTCAGTAAGTTGGGCAGCCATTCCCAAATTCCCATGCTGCTAGATTACTTTGTAAACGAGGGAGAATTCTATTTAGTTCAAGAATATGTACGAGGGTATACCCTCGCACGCTTGGTGCGGCGCGGAGGTCCCTTATCGGAAGAAGGCGTTAAATATTTCCTTCGTCAAATCCTGCCATTGTTGCAGTACATCCACGGCAATAATGTAATTCACCGCGATATTAAGCCCCAGAACATCATCCGTTGCCAGGACGATGGGAGGCTGGTGCTGATTGACTTTGGAGCTGTCAAAGAGGAGATGGTTCCTTTAAGCGATACAGGAGGTCAGAAGCAAACCACCCAGTTTATCGGCACGGTTGGATTTGCACCGCCGGAACAATTTTCACTGCGTCCTGTTTATGCCAGCGATATTTATTCGTTAGGCGTAACGTGTCTTTACTTGTTGAGTGGGAAAGCGCCGCTAGAATTTGATAGCGATCGCTCTACGGGTGAGATTCAGTGGCAGGACACGATATCAGTCAGTAAAGACTTTGGCAAAATTCTCAACAGAATGCTGAAAATCTCTTTACGCGAACGTTATCAATCTGCAACAGCGATTATGCAGGCATTTGGCTGGGAATCGCCTCAAGACAATTTAGCGCAGTTTATGACAACTCAGCGTCCTTCAGGGAAAGATTCAGATAAGAAAAAATCAGAAGCAAATTCACCAAATTATGTTTCTCCTACCGCCAGAACAGCGATCGCGCTTCGAGACTGGAAAGCTAGGTGGCAGGCAAAGCAACGAGATCATAAGAAAAGACCCCGTCATAGCATCATTAGCAGTTCTGGTAACTCAGGACTTTAGAAATTGGTAGTGGAAAAATTATAGTTGGTTATTACACCATTGCTCGACAAAGGCTTCCGCTTTTGAGCAGAAGTTTCCTATTGGGTGCAGCAGTTTATTTCCTGAGAGTGAAAGCCCAAACAAGATGCCAATATTCCTTTCAGATATCTTCTAAAAAATTCTTTCCCTAAAGATAGAAAAAAAGGGGAACGCTTGCTTATATAGCAATCCTATTTAAGTGGCAAACCAGCGGTTCATATCCTCAACTTCTCTAAGAATTCGAGGATATCACCTTCATGAATCGTTTAGGCTCACTGTATTATCCGGGTCTATTATTAATTGATAAAATATAAAAAGTCGTTTTAGATTTCTCAAACTTACAGATGGAAACATTTAGATCGCTCAAGCGTCTAGTTTAGTAAAAAGTTTGAGAGCGAGCTGATATCAATTCACCTGTTTAAGCGCTACACTTCAGTTTCTTATTATCTATCTTCCTTCTAGCGTAGCAGCACTCCCACCTCAGGGGGTGAGGTATCTGATGTGTATCACCAAAGACTAAAGTAAAATCTTATGAAAATAATTTGTTTTAGATCATAATCATTAACCATAGAAAAGCCAATGAGGTTGTGACAGTTATTTGAAAGGGCATTCAATCGAAGAAGCTTTGGTCACGAAAATAACTTAGAAATTATGTGGCAACTTAACAAACTGGCATCGCATTGATGAAGCTTGCTACTTAGAAAGCTCAGAATCAGTTTTATAAGTTATTTAGTCGTCAAAAAATGATTGGTGAGGGTGTTTCTATGAGTAAAAAAATGGGAATAAATACCCAACCGCTTTAGCAAGTTAATCCTGAAAACAGTAAAAACAAACAAGCAGGATTTGCACTGACTCCGCCAAAGATAAGGCATTGAAAACGTAGGAACTTAGAATACCGAACAAGAGGGTAGAATGAAACCTTATCAAATTTTAATAACATGCGCGATCGCTATAGGAGCGATCGCAGGTTCCACTTTAGCAACGATTAGCTACCGCAACAGCCAAGCACCACAACCCACAACTGAAGTTCCATCTCCTCCAGCGACAACGGAGACACTAGAACCGAAAATACCCCCGTCTGTGGCGGTATCGCCCCCACCGTATACGCCGCCGACTCCAAAACCAACTGGGACTCAAACAACTCCGCCAGACAAAAGTTCGTTTTCTCAGTTTCGCGTGCGTCTTTTAGATGCCATTAGTCGGCGGGATGCTAATTTTATTCGCACGCTTGTCACCTCAGAAACTGAATGGAACTATGGCGGTACGCTCAATTTGGACAGCTACAACATTGATGACAAAAATTCTAAATTTTGGGCATATATGGATAAGGCACTTAGTTTAGGTTGTGCTACCGACAATCAGGCAAAAGTGGCGAACAAAGAACCGGGATCTGATGTTTGGGTGTGTCCAGATATCGCAAAAGCACTGGAGTCGATTCGTCCAGATAAACCGAATGTTGGACAACTGGCAATCTTAGGACAAAATGTGAATGTCCGTGCAAACCCTGGGGCAGGTAGCAAAGTTGTGGGGGTTGTGTCTTACGATTTTGTAGCGTTTGATGGCAACACCTTTAATAGCCTACCAGAGCAGATGCAGAAAGCGGTGAAGGAAAAGGTTATCGATGGTTGGACGCCAGTGAAACTCCGGACTGGTAAAAAAGGTTGGGTTCTCAACCGCTATGTGTACGATTCAGAAACCGATTACCGTGTCAGTTTTGTTCGGACTCGCGGACAATGGCGGCTACGTTACTTCTTGCCAGGAAATGGGAATTAAGCGATCGCAATTTCTGAAATCAACAGGTTAATCCACAGCCAAAGTCTTCGTCAAATTTCTGGGGCGGTCAACATCCAATCCCCGATGAACAGCCGCGTAATAGGCTAAGAGTTGCAGCGGAATAACTGTCAGGATCGGAGAAAGTAATTCGTCCACCTCCGGGACAGTCAATACCCGATCAAAGATGCCTGTAATTTCTGGATTGTTTGTGGATGTCACCCCAATGAGCTGAACCCCCCTTGCTTTTGCTTTTTGGGCATTAGCAAGGATTTTTTCATAAACAACTCCGGGCATTGCGATCGCTACTACAGTCACAGAAGAATCTAGCATCGCAATTGGGCCGTGCAAAAACTCTCCAGCATGATAACCTGTTGCGTGGATATAGCTGGTTTCTTTCAGTTTTAGTGCTGCTTCTAGAGTGATAGGAAAATTAATCCCGCGCCCTAAAATAATGCAGTTTTGGGTATGGGTAAAATCTTTGGCTAGCTGCTCGATGACGTGCTTTTGGCTTTGTAAAATTAAATCAATTTGCTCGGGGATTCGGTGCAATTCCGTGAGAATTTGATGCAGGCGATCGCTCGATAGAGTTTGACGGCAGTATGCTACATCAAGCGCCCAACAGTAAAACGCTATCAACTGAGCGACAAAGGTTTTGGTGGCAGCGATCGCTACTTCACTTCCTGCCAAAGTATGAATTGTACGATCTACCAGCTTTTCTAAGGAACTTCCCGCCTGATTGGTAATTCCTAAAAATCGAGTTTCACCAGAACAATGCTGTTTTTCTATTTCTAAGGCAGCGAGAGTATCTGCGGTTTCTCCAGATTGGGTAACGCCAACAATGAGAGTATTCGGAGTTGCAGGCGATGGTGCATCCCGAAATTCTGAGGCATAGTGTACGCTTGTTGGCACTTTAGCCACTTGCTCTAATAGATATTTACCTACCAAGCTGGCATGAAGACTACTGCCACAAGCAAGAATTTTAATCTGGTCTATACCATCGTAAAAGTTGGATGATAAACCTAAGTTTAGAGGTTGTTGAGTCAATTCAAGTCGTGGCTGTTGATCGTTGAAACGAATTTCTGAGAAAGCCTCTAAACAAGTTCGGACAACTTCTGATTGCTCATGGATTTCCTTGAGCATGAAGTGGGAAAATACCTTTTCTTTAGGAGAATTCACGCTGCACTAGAAATGTTAATTGGATTGGCTGCTGCCGATAGGAGCTAGAGCCTCCTATCAGCAGTATTCCCGGACTTAGTTGGGGAAGAAGGAAAAATAACCTACCCTTAAAAGGAAATTGCTCCCTGTTCTAGGTTCCTATGCCCTACTACGAACAGTTTAGCGATGGGGAAATAACTTCGGCTCTGTCGCTGAATTTGTAGCTGCCTGGTTAGAGGTAGGTGGTGAAGCCGATGAAGTTGAGCGCAACTCTTGATAGAAACCAAGAACTTTTTCTGTATAAGGGCCGGTTTCGTTGCTGTTATAGCGGGTCGGATCGCCCGTCATCCACCAGGAAGCCGCCCGTTGTACCGCTACCACCTCATTGTTGCCACTCGCCTGAAACTCGTCCCGCAACACGTCGCGCATGACACACACCAGAATGCTTCGTGCGGTTACGGGACTGCTTTCAAATTGCGCTGGTGTTAGTTCCCGATTGATACATTGTTGTGACCAGCCGGGTATATTGTCTGGTTTAACTTGCCACTCGCTGTACAGTCCATCATCAGCGGTGCCAGTTTGCGGTGCTGCCCGTCGTAACGCTTCCACCAGTGCCCCTACATGGGTATCAGAAATCTTTGCTGAATTGGTAGCCGCCGCCGTTGTGACAGGGGGTTTTGCGGGTGGCTGGTTTGAGGTGGGTGATGGTGATGGCGTGGGAGTTGGAGTTGGTTTAGCCGCTGGTTGGGTAGCAGGTTTGGGTGGGGTTGAGGCAGGCGGTACTGCGGATGAAGTTGAACGCGACTGCTGGTAAAAACCAGAAACTTTTTGGATGTAGGAAGCGATGTCTTTACTGTTATAGCGGGTGGGATCGCCTGTCATCCACCAAGCAGCCGCCCGTTGTACCGCTACGGATTCATTGTTACCCGCGGCTTGATACTGTTGGCGAAGAATATTGCCCATGATGCACTCTACAACTTTCCGTGCGGTGGCGGGATTTGCTTCAAATTCCGCTATGCTTAGGGCACGTCCGGTGCATTGTTTTGACCAGCGGGGAATGTTGTTTAGTTTGATTTGCCAGTCGCTGTAGAGTCCATCGTCCTGTTTTCCGGTTTGGGGTGCTGCCTTCCTGAGCGCTTCTGCGAATGCCGCTACTTTAGCATCTGTTATCTGTGCTTGAGCGGGCAGTGCTGACAGCCCAACGCTGAGGATTGCTCCCCACAGTAACCACTGTAATCGCATGGCTTGCGTCCTACGAACTTAAAACTCTTTTTTATCCTAAGTGCTATTCAATGATGCGCGATCGCTCTTATTAATAGAGAATGCAATCAGAATGCGATCGCGACTCTTGCTTCAAAATTAGCGGATATCTTGGGATAATCCGTGGCTGTCGAAAAATCCTCAACCAGTATGAGCAAACGACGCAAATTTCCCTGGACGCGATCGCTCAGTGCCATTGCCCTTAGTCTGGTGCTGTTGTCTCTGGGACTCTATGGTGTCTTCTATGGCGTTTCGTGTCTCAGTCGTCCACCCCGCACCGACGTTCAGCAACCGCTATTTCAAGGTATCGTTTATCGGCGCATTCCCCGCTCAACACCGCGCCCCCTAACGATCCACGTTGTCACTATCGACCTAAAAGCGCCAGGAATTGGGGTGTTAGTAACGCCAGGAAAACCCACCCAAGGAAAAGAAACCGTAGCACAAACGACCAGTGACTTTTTGCGGGAATTTAACTTGCAATTGGCAATCAATGGTAGCTTTTTTTACCCATTCCAAGAGCAATGGCTGTTATATTATCCCCACAGTGGCGAACCCGTGAACGTATTGGGGCAGGCGATTTCTAACGGCGTCACCTACTCTGCGTTTGAGCGAGGCTGGCCTGTTTTGTGTTTTTCTCAGGATAATCGTGCCCAAATCAGCATGGCGAGTTGTCCTGCGGATACGGCTCAAGCTTTGGCAGGCGGCGAAATCATCATCGAACGCGGCAACTTAGTGGTGATGAAAGATAACCGCGATCAAAAAAAGTTATTTCCGCGCACAGTGGTTGCGACTGATGAAAGCGGCGAGAAATTGTGGTTAATTCTGGTTGATGGTCGCCAGCGTTTCTATAGTGAGGGTGTCAGTATAATTGAGCTGCAAAATATTCTTGCCGAGTTGGGTGTTTATCGGGCGCTGAACTTGGATGGCGGCGGTTCGACAACGCTGGTGGTAGCGCGTCGTGGAGAGAAGCCTAGCGAAGTGTTAGCAGCATCGCTCAATTCACCGATTCATACTCGAATCCCCATGCGACAGCGCCCAGTGGCGAACCATCTGGGCTTTTATGCGCGACCGATAAGAATTAAAAATTAAAAATAAACAATCTTATTTTTTAATTTTTAATTTTGCATTTTTTAATTTACCTGCACAATCATCCCTTCACGGGCAAGGAACGAACCCGGCGAGACTTCTTGAACTTGCGTTTCAATTTGATCGAGAAAGTCATCGCTGTGGTTCGGTTCGTGGTGAAAAATTGCCAACCGCTTGACTCCTGCTGCCTGCGCCACTTTCACCCCTTCCTGCCAAGTAGAGTGTCCCCAGCCGACTTTCGGAGATTTGGGGTTGTTATACTCCTCATCGGTGTACATGGCATCGTAAATTAGGACATCGGCTTCGCGGGCTAAGTGCAGCACATTTTCATCTGGACGATCCGGCAAATGTTCCGTATCCGTACAGTAGAAGACTGTGTGCCCTTGCCACGTCACCCGATATCCCATCGCGCCGTTGGGATGGTTCAGCGGGCCGGTTTCAATGGTGATATCATCCACCTGAAAGGTATCGCCACAAATTAACTCGTAAAACTTCAAGTCAGCTTCCATGCCTTGCAGTGGCACTGGAGAATTTGAGTGCATCACGCGATCGCAGAAATGCTGTTTCATGGAGTCTGCATCTGGTGGTACTGCCCCATAAATGTGGAAGCAATTGCCTTCCATAAAAGCTGGCTTAAAAAACGGTACTCCTTGAATATGATCCCAGTGGTAGTGAGTAAAAAACATATAAGCTTCTACTGACTGCTGCTGGTTTATCAAATCCTTAGATAGAAGACGCAAGCCGGTGCCGCCATCAAAGATCAGGCGTTTTCCACCGATTTGCATTTCTATACAAGAAGTATTGCCACCGTAGCGAACGGTATCTTTTCCAGGGGAGGGGATACTGCCTCGCACACCCCAAAACTGAAGCAAAAACTCGGAAGAAGGGCTGGTTTCCATTTCACTCTCAAGGCTTTAAAGTACCGCACTGACCCTGATGGCGTAGCAAATGATCGCAAAGCACCAAAGCCACCATTGCCTCTACCATAGGCACCGCTCTGGGCAAAACGCAAGGGTCGTGACGCCCCTTAGCTGCTAGTATAGTCTCTTCACCCTCGCGGGTCACGGTGCGCTGTTCTTTGCGAATAGTGGCTGTTGGTTTAAATGCCACCCGAAGAATAATATTTTCTCCGTTGGAGATGCCCCCCTGAATCCCGCCGGAACGGTTCGTTTTGGTGCGAATTTCGCCACTTTCGTCAATCGAGAATTCGTCATTATGCTCGCTGCCCGATAACAAAGTACCGGCAAAACCAGAGCCAATTTCAAATCCCTTACTTGCTGGTAGAGACATGACACCTTTAGCCAGGTCTGCTTCCAGCTTATCAAATACTGGCGAACCTAGCCCTTTGGGTAGATGACGGGCAACACATTCTACAACTCCACCGATAGAGTCGCCTTCTCGCCCTACCTGCTCAATTTTTTCAATCATCCGCTCTGCACATTCGGCATCGGGACAGCGGACAATATTACTTTCTACTTGTTCTAAAGTGACAGTATTGGGATCGACAACGCCTTCTAAGTCTTTGATGCGCTTGACATAGGCGATGATTTCAACTCCAGCAACTTGATGAAGGACTTTTTTAGCGATCGCGCCAGCGGCTACTCGTCCAATTGTCTCCCGCGCTGAGGATCTGCCGCCACCTTGCCAGTTGCGAATGCCATATTTCGCATCGTAAGTCGCATCAGCATGAGAAGGGCGATATTTCTGCGCCATCTCATCATAATCTTGGGGGCGAGTGTCCTTGTTTCGCACCAAAATTGCGATTGGCGTTCCCAAGGTTTTGCCTTCAAATACGCCGGAAAGAATTTCGCAGGTGTCAGCTTCTTTGCGGGGTGTGACGATTTTACTTTGTCCCGGACGCCGCCGATCGAGTTCTACCTGAATTTCTTCGGCAGAAATTTCCAATTGCGGTGGACACCCATCGATAATCACCCCGACGCCACCGCCGTGGGACTCGCCAAATGTAGTGATGCGAAATAGATGCCCGAAGGTATTGCCCATAATACTTAAGGAGGATGCATAGCGATTTGTATCTTAACAGCGATCGCGATTGAGATGGGAAGCGATCGCGCTTCTCGCTGCAACTGTTTTTATTTAAACGAACCGCCAAGGACGCAAAGGGCGCAGAGGTAAGAGGAGAGAGAGCTTATATTTTTTTAATTTTCCTATCTACTTATCAGCAGCCACACGTACTCCAGCACGCTTGCTCACCTTATCAAGCAAAGTTCTGTATCGGGTGCGATCGCTTCTTGTACGTCCTTTGCTTTCTCTATTTCCCCAAACAAAAAACGCCCCCCTTGCGGAGAGCGTTTTTATTTAGCTAGAGTTTCTAGCGATTAGCCATTGATGCTGGGAGCCATCAGAGCCACTGGGGTGGACTCACCTGCTGCCAAGTCG
>NZ_JAMPJZ010000045.1:0-46211 GCF_039961835.1 Trichocoleus sp. ST-U1 | reverse complement strand
TGAGTTTCTCGGCTTAAATCTCTAATAAATCTCATAAGTCTCTTGTTTTCTTGACTTTTGTTTTAGCTTATTCTACTTTTTATTATGTGTAATTTATTTTACATAAGCACTTATAATAAAGCCCGATGAACCGGATTCATCTTGCCTGATGGCAGCCAAAGTATTACCAATTCGTCAACTTTCTTAGTATAGATTGCGAGTTTTCCGAGAGAATTCCATACTTTTTTAAGAAATAGGCTCATTCTACAGATTTATGCAATTAACATTCGCGATGAGAAAGCCTCCAGTCCGCCGCCACCGCTGGTTTGAAAGATTGATGGCAATCATTGCCACGATCAACTTTGTTTTAGTGTTGTTTGACCTCAGTTATATACCCTGGCGTGATTTCTACCTTCGGGAAATTCCCAGTCTGATTCAGGTGTACGATCCAATTAAAGGAATTGAACCGCATCGAGAAACACAGGCTTATCTCAATCGGGTGAACGAACTGGAACAGCAAGTGATGCAGACTGGGCTAGAGTCAGCTGAGGTAGAAAGCTTGCTACAGGACTTGCGTAGCCGCAGTAATGAAATGATTGAGGATAATCCATTTGCGCTGGCGAAGAAAAGCGGTGCTTTAGAAAAAATTAAGAATCAAGTGCGCGATCGCGTGGGGAAAGAATCTGCCCATCAAGCCTTTAATCAATTTTGGAGTCAAGCTTATCTTTCCCAAGCCGGTTGGCAGCAAGAACTCAACTTCTTTAATACAGAAACTCGCCCTCTGATTCAGACTAACTACTATCGCAGTTTGGGAATCAATGGAAAATTTTTTGATGAATTTTGGTTGCTTGACTTACCGTTTACAATTTTATTCGCTCTAGAATTTTTGGTTCGCACTTTCTATATCAGACGCCAATATCCTAACTTTAGCTGGCTACAGGGAATGCTGCGGCGATGGTATGACCTGTTTTTGCTGCTACCCTTGTGGCGGTGGCTGCGAGTCATTCCGGTAATGGTTCGCCTCTATCAATCTGAATTACTAAATTTTGAGCCTGTACGGCAGCAAATTAACCATGATTTTGTAGCTAACTTCGCTGAAGAATTGACTGAAATTATGGGGATACAGGTAATTAACCAAATGCAAGGAGCGATTCAACGCGGCGATCTCGCACGCAGGCTGTTTCATCCGGGGAATAGCCGCCCCTATATTAATATCAATAACACTAATGAGGTGCAAGCGATCGCAACCCGCCTGATTAACCTCAGTGTCCATAATGTTCTCCCCAAAATTCAGCCTGATTTAGAAGCTTTAGTACATCACAGTCTAGAAAGTAGTCTCAATCAATTTCCGGTTTTTCAGCAATTCCAAAATATTCCGGGTTTGAGCCGTTTACCTAGCCAGATTAGTGAAAATCTCGCTAAAAATTTATCTCAAACTGCTTACAGCAACGCCCTGAAAGCAGTTGAAGATCCAGTCGGGACAGAATTAACGACTCGGTTAATTGATAACTTTGGAAAAGCTTTAGAGGTGGAATTACAGAAAAAAGACAACTTTAAGGAAATCGAATCTTTACTTGTAGATATGTTAGAAGAAATCAAAATTAACTACGTCAAAGGCATTGCCGAAGCCGGAATGGATAAAATCTTAGATGAAGTGGAACAATTGCACCAAATTGTTCGGCGATAGATTAAGAATTTACCAGTTTTTTTCAAACTTAGGCTGGAATGAGCTAGGGATACGGTATTGCCGTGTCCCGGAGAGTGGCATCTACGCAACTCAGATGTTGCTATATTTCTTATCTTCTCTCCGGAAAACGAGGGAATAGAGAGAGAAGGGAAGGGAGAAATCCTATTTCCGATGCTTAAAGAGAGGATAAAACCCCTTCTATGTAAATTTTTACAATTGAAATGCTCCCAAATAGTAGAACTTTGGCTGTCTTTGCTGTTACTCGAAAAAATATGCGCTAACACTATCTATATCTACTCGTGAAGTGCATCGCTTAAGCTTAATCTTCCAGTCATCTCAAAATTAGCGAGGCCGCTATGAAATCAATCGTGAGTAGTGTTAGCTTGTTGCTAGCAGTACTACACCTGGTGGGAATCAGCACAGAACGGGTACAGGCACAAGCAATCATTCCAGCACCCAATACTACTGCCACCGTATCTGGTGCGGAAGGGAAGATTCTTCTGGCACAAGCTGCTACCCCCACCAAATTAGACAACGCTTTCGACCGAGAAAATTTAACGGAGATAGTGCCGCAAATTGAGCAAACGTGGGAAAAACAATATGAAGATTACTTTCGGCTCAATTTCTCCGACGAGTCAATTACAGCAAAGGATGTCGCCGATACTCTAGGCAAAATCGCGGTTCAAACGGGTCAAAAGCCTGCTCTAATTTATGTAGTGCCTAGAGCCAAACAACTAGAACTGGTGTTGATTACTCCGGGGAATCAACCGATTCACAAGCGCATCCCGGAAGCAAAGAGTGAAATCCTGCTCAAAGAAGCGGCAAAGTTTAGAGAAAACATCGTAGATCCCAGACAGCGGAATAGTACCCGCTATCTGCCAGCAGCGCAGCAGTTATATCAGTGGATTATTGCGCCACTGGAGGCAGATTTAAAAACAAATAAGATAGACACGCTAATCTTTTGTGTGGGTGCTGGTCTGCGGACGATACCGCTGGCAGCTTTCCATGATGGGCAAAAGTTTCTGGTGGAAAAGTATAATATTGGGCGCATTCCTGCCTTCAAATTGACAGATACCCTCTATGTCTCTCTAAAGAATTCGCAAGTTCTGGCGATGGGTGCGTCAAAATTCAAGGAGCAAACTCCCTTGCCTGCGGTGCCAGTGGAGTTATCTGCGATCGCGCAAAAGCTATGGCAGGGTAAATTCTTCTTAAACCAACAATTCACCCTGGCGAATCTGCAATCGCAACGCGCTTCAGAACCCTATAAAATTATTCACCTGGCGACTCATGCCTTCTTCGAGCCGGGAGAACCGAGCAACTCCTACGTTCAGTTATGGGACGCGAAACTAACATTGGATAAGATGCGGCAATTACGGTGGAACTCTCCACCCGTGGAACTGTTAGTCCTGAGTGCTTGTAGAACTGCTCTCGGCGATAAACAAGCAGAATTAGGCTTTGCGGGGTTAGCCGTTAACTCTGGAGCGAAGTCTGCGATCGCCAGTTTGTGGTCTGTCAGCGATGAAGGAACTTTAGCACTGATGACCGAGTTTTATGGGCAACTGAAAACTGCGCCGATTAAAGCAGAGGCACTCAGGCAAGCTCAGATAGGGATGGTGCAAGGGAAGGTACGTCTGCAAAATGGTCAGTTGTACAGTTCCAGAGGGGAGATATCCCTGCCGCCAGAACTGGCAGGAATTCAGAACGTGAATCTATCGCATCCCTACTATTGGGCTGCCTTCACCTTAGTCGGCAGCCCCTGGTAATTTTTAATTGAATTAAAGAGGTCGATAGACGCGATAGTTGATTTCGGGGAAGATGTTGTCAATTTCCTCCACTTTTTCTAACCAACCGCTGTCGATTTTGCCATCTTTGATCTCGTCGTAGAGTTTGTGGAAGCGCATCAAGTGCGATCGCGTTCTTCTCACCGCATAAGGCACCATCGTTCCGGTTCGCATAATAAACGCCCAGTCAGAAGATTGTGCCAGCAGCACTTCCCGCGCCGCTTGATTGAGCGCTTTCCACTCCAGCTCATCCGCTGGTTCCCGCCGCGCCAGCTCGATCATCCGCTCTGCTGCCTTATGCAAGTGCGGGTAAATCCATGCGTTCGTTTCATTCAGCCAATACTCGTGGAAGCCTTTATAACCCCAACTCGACTGAGAAGGACGGCAGACTTGCTGCGTAGGATTCTCTTGTAAATAATCAGCCAAATGCGTCATCCGATACGTGCCTTGGTCATACCAAGACTTGCGGAACAGATAATCGATAAACCAAGGACCTTCGTACCACCAGTGACCAAACAATTCCGCATCGTAAGGCGAAACAATGATTGGCGGACGCTGCATAATGTGGTGCAAATGCTCAACTTGCCGCTCTCGGTTATAGGTAAAGTTAGCAGCGTGTTCAGCAGCCTTTTCCCGCGCCCAATAAGGGTCATAAAGTTGCTTATCGCCCAACCCTAAACCGCGCCCAGTAATTTTGTGATATTTGATGCCCGTATTCTTGCGCTGACCGTTGGGCATGATGTAGGGCTTAATGTATTCGTATTCCGCTTCCCAGCCCAAATCTTTGTAAAATTCCCGATATTCCGCCGCACCGGGATAGCCTACTTCCGAAGACCACACCTGTTGGGAAGACTCGTGATCTCGACCAAAGGCAGCAACTCCGGTTTCTGTAAAGATGGGTGCATAAGAGCCAAAGCGGGGACGGGGACGGGCGTAGAGAATACCATGTCCATCCGTCAGGAAGTAGCGCAATCCCGCATCAGCGAGCATCCGCTCTAACCCTTCATAATAAGCGCATTCCGGCAACCAAATCCCTTTAGGAGGACGCCCAAAGTTTTGCTCGTAGTGTTCTACTGCGACCTGAATTTGTGCCCAGACTGCCTGAGGATACATCTTCATCAGCGGCAGGTAGCCGTGCGTTGCGCCGCAGGTGATGATCTCCAGGTTGTTACTATCTAAAAATTGCTTAAACGCCGTTACCAAGTCGCCGTCATAGCGTTCCCAGGTTTGACGAATCTCGCTAAATTCATGAACGTAATGTTCGGCAAGATAGCGAATATGACCGTTATTCGCATTATGCTCAACTTCTAGTTCAACGAGTTCTTCCAGTTTCGCTAAGTGGTCATCGTAGCGCTCTTGCAGTAGCGGATCGCGCAGCATCGACACCAAAGGCGGTGTCATGCTCATGGTGATCTTGAAGTCAATGCCGTCCCGCTTTAAGCCTTCAAATACGTGCAGCAGAGGAATGTAGGTTTCGGTGATGGCTTCAAACAGCCACTCTTCTTCCAGAACGTAGTCACTTTCAGGATGCCGCACGAAGGGCAGGTGGGCATGGAGAACAAGAGCAAGATAGCCGATGGGCATAGTAATTCTGGGGTCTTAGATGGACATGAAATTGAAGCAGGCTGGGCAAAATTGAATTTATTTTAAGATTTTACGGCGAAAGCGAGTCAGCATTCGGCGGGGATTCCCAATAAGTTCCGGTGGTGGTTCGCCTATCCTGGTAATTGACGATCGATTTGCCTGCTCTGTTTTGAAATCAGCGTAAAGTTCAACCTGTGCTAAAAAAAGTAACTTTGACACTTAGCCTGTTAACCGGCGCTCTTTGCGTTGGTGGCTCTTTTCAATCTACGTTCGCCACTCCCCTTATTGTTGCCCAAGAAGCACCTGTCCAAACACCCGCCCCAGAACCAAAAGTCGCTCCATCCGCACCAGCTTCAGAAGCCTCCCCGGCAGCCTCCCCAGCACCGACCACTCAACCAGCGTCGTCTGAGGTAAAGCTGACTTTAGAAGATTTGCCTGCTGGGTTTCAGGAACTCCCACCGGATGTAGCCGTTGAGATTGCCTCCAAATTGGATGTTCTCAGACAACAACTAACGCAAGCGAACATGAAGCCGGAGAACTTCTTTGCTTTCGTTAATCCGGAGAACTACCAAATCGTTTTGGGCTTCACTGGAAATATGCCAAATCAGCCCGAACAAGCTAATTTTGATGCGGGTCTGCAAGAAATGCAGAACCCTCAGAAGCAACAACAGATGTTGAGCCTACTGCGGGAGAGACTCAAAGCATACCAGGGGCTAGAAGTTGTAGAATACAAACCCCTGCCGGAACTGAATAACTTGGGGAATGCTTCTAGTGGGATGACGCTGGCTCTGAAGATACAACAGCAACCTGTGCGGATGGATATCGCTGCTTTTCGCCGAAATTCGACAGGAGCGCTAACAGCGGTGATGTACGTCAATGGGAAAAAGCCCGCGGTGCAGGTAGGAGATGTGGTTCGCAAGCTAGATAGCCGGATTTTGCAGGTGTCTCCTGCTGCCAATCTGCCTCGCGCCCGCTAAAGATCGATAGAAGGCGATCGCGCTGAGCTTTCTCTCTTCTGCCATAGAGGGGGATTGAAGGCGATCGCGTTGCCCAACCAGATTTAAATCCCTTTCGGGGACTTAAATCTGGTTGAAAGTTCGCGGTTTTTCTTTCCCCCGATACAGGCGGAATCGAATTTGAGTGAGATATGCTCGCAGATAAACCCACCGGGCAATAGGAATTAAACGATGGATGACAAGCCGGGAATCGTGTCTGAAGAGACAGAAGCAAACTCCTCAACTTCTGTCTCAAAAACAGACCATGCGGAATCTTTAACGCAATCCACGGATGTCAAGAAGCCATCGTTCTTCGATTCAGTTGCGACTGCTGGGCAAGCAGTGGCGAAAACAGTAGCCGGAGTCGGCATGGCAGTTGGTAACACTGCCTTCCAGACAGGGAAAGCTGTGGCGACAACGACGACTGGGGTAGCCCAAGCGGCGGGAAAACAAGCGCAAAAATTGCTCGAACAAACCACACAAGGCGCAGGGCGTGCAGTGACTTTTGTGGGCGACAACTCATTTTTGCGGCACGTCACGAAGGCGTTACCCACGAATTGGTTGCTGGGAATTATCAATCAAGTTGATGTCGTAAAAGCTGAAGCGGATGTTCAAAAGCTACAGCAAAAGTATCCCGACGAAAAACCGAATCAGATTGCCCATCGTCTGATGATGGAGAAAGCGGTTTATGGAGGCGGGATGGGACTGGCGACTAGCTTGTTGCCGGGAGCAGCATTGGCGTTGCTGACGGTTGATTTGGCAGCAACGACGCTATTGCAGTCGGAGATGGTTTATCAGATTGCGGCGGCTTATGGATTAGATTTGAAAGATCCCGCGCGTAAGGGTGAAGTGCTGGGAATCTTTGGTTTGTCTTTGGGCGGTTCTCGTGCAATTAAGGCGGGTTTGGGTTTGTTAAAAGCGACGCCAGTAGCAGGTGCGGCAATCGGTGCTAGCGCGAATGCGACGATGATCTATGCGTTGGGATATGCGGCTTGTCGCTTTTATGAGGCACAGCTGCATTCTGAGGCATCGACGGAAAAGCTGGTAGAGTCTCAGGCAGCAAGTGAGAAGTATTTAGAAACTGCGATCGCGCAACAAGCGATTATGGATCGGATTCTGGTTCATATCATCGTGGCGAGTCATCCGGGCAAATCTTGGGAAGATATCTTACCGTCGTTACAAGCTGCCAAACTTAGCTCTGCTTCTCTAGAAGCGATCGCCAATAACATCAATCAACAACAGCCTTTAGATACGCTTCTAGATCAACTCAATCGGGACTATGCGTTGCCGCTGTTAGCTCAGTGCCATACAATCTCCCAACTAGATAGCGCAGTGACACCAGCAGAATCCCAAGTCATTGAAAAAATTACCCAAGAATTTGATGTTGACGTAGAAGCAATTAAAAAAATTGCCAGTTCGATACAAGGCTGACAGACTCTACTAACGCTTGTGCGCGATCGCTCTCATCGCCCCAGTCTGCTTCAAAAAGCGAAGATTGGGGAACGAATCTCGTGCGTTTTTGTCTGTTGAGTGTTAGTCACGCTTTTGATCTGGGAATCCTAGGAGGGAGACGATACTAAATTTCTCTCCTGCGATCGCTGCTAGCCATGACGAAACAGTGGAATTTTCGAGAACAAACCAGCGCCGGGAAAGAAGCACGCACTAGCGTTGCAGCTTTGATGAACAACAAGGCGTGGAACCAGGGGTACGACTTCTCTGCTCGGACTGGATTCTGTAGCGCTACGTCAGCATCAATAAGTTTAAGTTTGATTGCCTCATCTCTTGCATCTGAAAAACTCACCCCTCAGCTTCTTTCCCTTGTAATCAAAGCAGAGAATTACTTCTCTTTCCTGGCAGGATAAACGTTGCAGGAAACGCTTCCTGGTACAAGAGATGAGATTTAGGAACTCCAAGTAACTAAATAGGCAGGTAAAAATAAATTTAAAAAATTAATTCTCAACTCAACTTAAGAATTGTTCGGTTGTTTGAATTTTTTGATGATTAGGTTTGTATACTTACTGATATTTTTTTTGGTTATGACTGAACAAATCTCTCAAATAGCGGCGATGTTTGAACTTGGAGAATCAGAAAGTATTCTTGATAAACTCCCGCCCGAAGCCAAAAAATGGGCCGAAAGCTTGCCTTGGAGCCAGCGCCGTTATGTGCTGTCATTGTGTCATCTAATGTGTGCGGCTACTCCAGAAATGCAAGCCGAATTTCTGGATGATTATACGGCTACTGGCTTAGTTGCCAAAAGACTTCAAGACAAAAATACTCAGCAACGGGTCCAAGACTATTTAACCCAATTTCACCTTAAATTAGACTTAAATGAATCAGTTTTAAGAAGTTATATTAGACAGTTTTATATTCATTCAGCTCAAGATGTAAGTAGGCAGCCAGAATTGTACTTAGAATCAGCTCTGCGGCTGGTTCTAAGTTCAGAAGAACGCAACAACGTATTTAACTACATCTTGGGTTTTGAACTGATTAAAATGATGTTTAAAATGAGCTGGTTGCAGCATGAAAGACTATACCAGCTACAAATTAATCAAGAAGAGTTTTTAAATACTTATATAAAACCCATTCAACATGCTCATCGAATTAATGCAATCGTTGTTCCTAGTCCTAAAAGTCGATTTTTTGACAAACGTAATTATTTCGTACAAAAACCTGTAATTACGGAGAAGAAGTTAATACAGCTAGTTATCGCTACTTTTAATACGGATTTAGTTACTCATTTTGGTTTTACAATTATTCGACATCTCAACTCTTTAGTTTTTGACTATGAATATATCTTTGAGGATGAACAAGAAGGTGTATTTAAATAATCCTAATTTGCTTTGGGCTTAAAACTTTATTAGGTTGATCGCGTTAGCCAAGCACAGGGTATGCAGTGCTATAGCCTGGGATGACTGAAACCTCCCTACTCCATAAAGTTGCAAAGGTAGAGGAGGCTTGCAAGTACGTTATTTTTGAGCGCAAAAAAAGACAGGCAAAATGCCTGTCTGATAATGATTCAGTACAACGCCAAACTTAGAAATTCATCTCAGCAGCTTGCACTCTTTCAACTTGCTTCTTCTTCAAGACTAGCAAGACTTGACACAACATGATTGCAGCAATAAATGCCATCAACCACTTGATCCGGGTGGGGCTTTGCAAAACGATTTCGGCGTCCATTTGACCAAATCCACCGACGTTCGGATTGGAGGTCAGCGCTTCGCCAGCTTTGACTTCCTGCCCTTCGGAGACAACTAGCTCTGGACCGGAGGGAATTGTATCAACAACTGCATTGCCTTCTGCTGGTTGAATGGTGACTTCAGAGCCACCTTCTTCAGCTTGGGTAATGGAAGTGATGCGACCCGCTACGGAAGCGCTATAGACGGAATTGTTGCTCTTTTCACCTGTGGGGTAAACCTGACCGCGACCCCGGTTGCCACCCACGTGAATCGCGTATTTACCGAAGAAAACTTTCTTATCGGTCTGTGGATTGGGAGACAGAACGGGGAAGATAATTTCCTGATATTGATCGCCTGGAATGGGACCAACGATGACAATATTTTCTTTGTCTTCGCTGTAGGGTTGGTAGTAGAGTTCCCCAATTTTTTCCTTCATTTCTTCAGGAATTCTATCTTCGGGGGCAATTTTGAAGCCTTCTGGCAACATTAACACAGCACCCACGTTCAAGGGACCTTTGCTACCATCTGCTTGCACTTGCTGCGTGTTGGTGTCGTAAGGAACTTTTACGACAGCTTCAAAAACGGTGTCTGGGAGAACCGATTGAGGAACTTCGATTTGTGTGGGTTTGGCACCGAGGTGACAGTTAGCACACACAATCCGCCCCGTTGCTTCGCGAGGGGTTTCAGGATAGGTTTGCTGTGCCCAGAAGGGATAGGCACTGGCTGATTGGGGAAGGACTAGATCGCTGGCGAGGAATATTGACACGGTGGCGATCGCAACCAGGACGGTTTTGCAAATCGCCTGTTTGCCTATTTTGGATATCGCCGATAAAGAAACTTTTCTCATCTCTCAAGAAGGGATTCTGGGTCGAATTTCAAACAATATCTATCAGTTCTTTGTCCTTAGGTTTCGTTCTTAGTTTTTTGTCCTTTTCATCCTTCGTTTTTGGTCGGTTACAAATAACCGATGACCCATGACGACTAACTGATGACTGATAACTAAGCACCGATGACTAATGACCTTATGTCCACCAAGGATTTTCGCCGGTACGGAAGTCGGTTTCCGTCCAAGGCGTTAATGTAACCTTGTCCTCCGCCACGGTAGCGTGAACCAGTGCCAGAGACAGCGGTGCTGGTCCCCGTACCACCTTGCCGGTGCTGTCATACTGGGAACCGTGGCAGGGACACATAAACTTGTTCTCACCAGAATTCCAAGGAACAACGCAACCCAAGTGGGTGCAGACGGCGTTTAAGCCGTAATTGTCAATGGTTTTCTCCTCGGTCACGACAATGTAGGTGGGGTCGCCTCTGAAGCCTTGAACCAAGGTGCGATCGCCTGGATTATGATTAGCTAAAAAATCACTCACAATGACATCGTTGCCGATGGCATCTTTGGCAGTTAGACCACCACCCGTTCCACCACTCGAAGGGGGGACAAAATACTTAATAACGGGATACAGTGCCCCCAGAGCTGTTCCTGTAATGGTCCCAAAAGTGAGCAAATTCATAAATTGACGACGCCCCATATCGGGAACGTCTGACGAGCTAGAAAGTTGAGCCATGAGTAACGTCTGAGTGTATAGCTATGTGAACAACCCTGGGCTAAGTCCCAGATTTTGTTAAAACTTGCCCAATAAATATATACCAAGCAAGTCGCAAGCCTGTTCGCCACAAACCCTTTTGTAGAAAGGTTTACAGCCTTGCTAAGGGTATTATTACATTCTTTTGCACCGTATCATTAATTTAAGAAGCGCTCCATTTATGACGAAATGTAAAGAAAAGTAATTGCGATAAAACTATGACAGGACAAGACCTTCGCCAACTCCTGATCGACAAGTGGGGACGCTCATACGATATCCAGATCAGGCGGACTCAGGGCAAAATTTTCCTCCAGGTAATGTGGAAATACTTAGAACAGGCGTCTTTTCCGCTGTCGGAGGCAGACTACATAGCGCACTTGGAGACTGTCGCCGAGTATCTTCATGCTTGGGGTGGAGCTGACCAAGTACAACATTATATTGAACAAACGCGCGATCGCCCTCGACTCGGTAAAGCAGTCAGCATCCCCCTAGACCTGGGCGAGCGAGCCTCGGAGTGGATGCTCGAACAGTTTTAGGAGCCGTGCGTGCGATTCTCACTCAATAGAACGACAGCTTCCTGTTGGCACTATTGTCGCATTCACTGCATACCTAAACTATCTTTTGATTCGCAATAGCGACACCTGTTGTCAAGTGCTTTGTCAATTATTTTTTAAAAGATTTTGATGTATGAGGGTTTTTGGGTTGGGAAGCTCCTACTTCTCAAATCAACGTTGACGAACTCATTGCAGAATGGGTAAATTTCTGAATGGAAATTTACCGCAGCACCACAATTATCCAAGGGCAAGGTGTAAGACGAACCCTCTTGCAAGCTCGCTTCAGCCAAGACAAGGCAAAGCCAAGGGTTTCAATTCGCCCTCGGCTTTGTAAGGTATTTTCATCTGAAAAGGTTTCTGAAGACAAGATTGAAAATGTTCAGCTCAGCAATTTCACCCTTGAGGTTCGTCGAGTGTAGCTATTCAGGGCGATTCCCAATACAGCAGCACTCCAGAGAGCCGAAGATGAGGCAGTTCAAAAATTAACTCGTCCAGGTTGCATCGTATTTTGCCGATCTCAGCGCCCTACGAGCTTAACTAAGCCAATCCCGCTGTAGTAGAGTCCCAAGACGGCACCCGCGAGGAGGCTTTGGGTGAGGGGGTCGGTGGAAGGCGTCAGGATGGCACCCAAAATTGCTGCTCCCAGGATCACAAACCGCCAGCCAGATAGCATTTGCCCAGAAGAGACAATTCCCAAAAAGCCGAGTAGCAGCTGAACGATCGGAATTTGAAATGCCAATCCGGTGCTAAACATCAGCAGCAACACGAATTCAAAATATCGGTCAATTGACCACAGCTGCTCGACGACATCTGCCCCGTAACTGATGAAGAAATTCAGAGCGGCTGGAATTAATGCTACATAGGCAAATGCCAGTCCCCCCACAAACAAGACACCCGACCCTAAAACAACGGGTCCTACTAAGCGGCGTTCGCGGCGAGTGAGTCCTGGGAGAACAAACAAGATGAGCTGGTACAGGATAAAGGGGCTGGCTACGAGCAAGCCACTGTAACCGGCAACTTTAATGGAGACAAAGAAGTATTCTCCTGGTGCCAGCTGGAGGAACTTGACGCCCTGCGCCGGTACTTCCAGCAGTTGGACAATTGGCTTGACAAACAGGAAGCAGCCAATAACACCTAAGGCAACTGCAATCAGCGCATAGAAAATCCGCCGCCGCAACTCCTCCAGATGGTCGAATAGAGACATCTCGATCTCAGCGGGCAGCTCATCAAGGTATTCATCTTCTAGATTGCGGTTCGCTGATTCCGGCTCCAGGCCTGGATTTAGCTGGGATGCGGTATCGACTTCTGAAGGAAGCGTCATCGGTCAAGTTTGATTTGAAGATTTCTTGACTATTGTATCCGGGTCATCCGTACCGTGCGATCGCGCATGGCTCACCGACCCTTAAAAATTGAACAAAGCACAGAAATGGAAATCAACGCCACTCTTAAAAGCTGGTAATGGGGAATCGGTCATCGAAAATGGGTTTTTACCAATTTCCAATTCCCAATTCCCTAAAGAGCGATCTTTAATCGCGCCTAAGTGCAAATTCCAATTTTTAATTTTTGAATGCGGTTGGCTGACCTTCGGAGTATTTTGCTACCTGCTGGGAGATTTTCGGATTGTACAGGCGTAAGTAATTCCAGTAGTTGCCAAACACATTTTTGACATAACCCTGCGTTTCATCAAAGGGAATGGCTTCGACGAATTCATCTGGATCGCTGACTTTTTTGCCTTGGAGCCACTTTGACAGATTACCAGAACCGGCATTGTAACTTGCGATCGCTAACATGGAGTTATTTTTGTAGCGATCGTGAATTTCATCCAGATACCAGGTGCCTAATTTAACGTTGTCGTTAGGATTTTCCAGGCTATATTTCTTGAGGCCAATGTTTTCGGCAACCCATTTACTGGTTTCCGGCATCACCTGCATTAAGCCAACCGCACCGGCAGTGGAACGGATTTTTGGCTCAAAGCGGGATTCCTGTCGGATGACAGAGATCACGAGCAAGGGATTGAGTTGACGTTGTTGAGACCAGTTTTCAATCGCTTCGACATAAAGCGTCGGATACAAAGCCTGCCAGTAAGCAATTTGTTGTGTTAGAGCTTTGTACTGTGCTTGCTCCTCCGGGTTCTCACGGTCTTCTAAGCTGGAGATTTTAGCAATTCCTTGCAAGTGGTCTCCCATATTGAGCCGAAGCAAACCATCGGTAAATTGTTCTGCCACCGTTGGGTTGACCCGGTTTTCAAACTCCGCTTGCCAGAGCCTCCAGGCATCTTTGCCTTGACCCATTTGGTAAAGTTCTTGTAAAGCAGCAGAACCCACGGGCAATGACGGTCGCTTGGCAGGCCATTCTACTTTCGGATCTCGCTGACGCACGCTGTTAAAGTCTCCCACATCCCAGCCCAGCATGACGGCAGACCGCCAAGCATAGTAAGACTGGGGATACTTCGCCACGACGTTCTCAAAAGCTGCTTTCGCCTCCTGCTTGCGTCCCAGCTTGTTTGACCATTTACCCACCCAAAAAGCCGCCCGACGAGCTAATTCGCTATCAGGATTCTGAGTGGCGATCGGCTTGGCGATTTGCAGCGCCTCTTGGTAATTTCCACCCCGCGCCTTCGATTGAGCTAATTTCCACCGATATTCTGCCGCGGCATCGGTATTGCCATACTTGGTGAGTAATGATTGACGCGCTTCGGCTGCGGATTCGGAACTTTTGAGACTATCGAGAATTTTCGCTTCTAATAAGATGGCTTCGCCAGCTCGGTCGGGGAATTGACTGATAACTTGGTCGAGATAAGGAACCGCCTCGATAGCGGGACCGATTTTGGCGATCTGGATGAGCGCGGTTGCACTTTCGTCAGCATTGGGGAAGTCTTGCACCACCTCTTTATAAGCGCGGAGGGCTTTAACTTTCTTCTCGGCGAGATCGAGTCCCCTAGCGACCCGGTAGGCGTTGTGGGGGGTGCGGGGGGCTTTAGCATAAGCGGTACTGGCTTGACCGTATTTCTGGTTTCCCCAGTAGCCTAAAGCGATCGCTTCCCATACTTCTGGCTTGAGTTGCTCTGCTGGCAAACCTATCAACTTATCTAGCACTGAAGTAATTCCTGGAGTGTCAAAGGCATACTTTGCCAGCGACACCATCAATTTTGCTTGGTTAGGATTGTCTTTGAGTAAGGCGTGGGCGATTTCCAGGCTGCGGGGATGACTGGGAAATTTCTCAACGGCTTCTTCCCAATATTTCGGTTCCGTCTTCCCCAGCACATATAAAGCTTCGACTGACACGGGATCTTGAGAATGGTGTTTTAACAAACCTTCCCAAGCTGCCTTGGCTTTTCGGGTGTTGCCGGTGAGTTCGTAAGCTTGCGCTCTCCGAAGAGCAATGTGTCCGTCTAGGACGCGATATTCAAACTCTAATCCTTTTAACCATTCCAGTGCTTTTTCTCCCTGTTTGGAGGCAATCAGATCGCTTGCCAGGAGATAACGGGCGCGGCTGCGGTCGAGGGATCTTGGCCCTGTAGCGATCGCTTCTAGTTGTGATGCCCGCTTTTGTGGGGGTAGCGAGATTAAAGACACAATCGCAGAGTTGTCGATCTGATTTCCCGACATCAAGAAACTGCCGTACCCATGCATCGGCACCCAGCCAACTACTTTTTCCAGCCAGACGCCATACTTAGTTGGTAAAAAGGTGGCTCCCAAAAGGATTGCGCTTAGTCCCACACCCGCAGCGATCGCGACTTTGTTTCCCCGTCTAGATTGATAGGGGCGAGAAAAACTAAACTGTGACTTTCTCCGAGCAAAAATCGAGCGTGACTTCCTCATGTAACCTCCTGGCGGCGGACATTGCTCCCTCCATCTGGCATTTCAGTAACGTCGATTTCGTTATTTGCTTTTTCCAGATGGAAGACCAAACTGGTCGTATTATTGACAAGCCATCCTTCTAATAACTGGCGGCTCGTTGACTCTTTATCGCTAATAGGTAAAAATCCTTTAGAGAAAAAAGAATGGAAGGAAAGCGTGACTGACACGCCGCGTTTGCACTTGAGGGAGATCCCCTGGCATTTGGATGATTTAAGGAAGCGATGGAATTGACCAGCATTCTAAATTTGAGCGATGAGAAGATCGCGAGTACTTTGCAGCCCCTGATTTGAGAGCCTAATTTTAAAGTTGGTAGCCGTGCCATCATACGCTTGGGTTCCGGTAGCCTGATTCGCGGTCGTCATGCTTATGGAACTAAACAATAAACGTTGAAATTAGACAGCTCTTACAAAGCAGTCGCTGCTGGTGCCCGATTAATGAATGAAGCACAAGCGCAAAACTCTTTGAATTCGCTGGTTATTGGGTGATACAAGCTCCCGCGCTGACTGCTTCACTCAGCAGCCATTGACATGGAACTCTATCTAAACCAGGATAATCGATTTAAGCGAACAGCCGAAGATTAGTGATCCCCGTCAGTGGGCGCGAGGAAATTTTAGGCAGCAAGCGATCGCTTCTATGAGAACAACAGTGTTCAAAATTGATTAACACAAATTTATGAAAAATTTATATTATCCCCTCACATCTGGGAGAAAATCCCCCAACAGAGAGTAGACACGCAGATGTTTCAGCAATTACTGGATAGCCGCAGATATTACCTGCTAGAAGCTGCCCAGAAATGCTTAAAAATTCTTCGAGTTTTCAGGATATATGAAACTTCTTGCAAAAATGACAAAGCCATACGAGAGCAGGCTAAATAAAATTGTGCTTTTACACGAGTTAAAAGATTTTTGCAAGAAGTCTTTGATTAATTTTTGAGTGCAGTTGGCTGACCATCCGAATATTTGGCGACCAACTGGGCAACCTGTGGATTGTACAATCTAAGGTAATTCCAGTAGTTCCCAAACACCTGTCTGACGTAGCCTTTAGTTTCCTCAAAGGGAATTTCTTCGACAAATTCATCAGGATCGATAGATGGCCCTTTCTCTTTTAGCCATTTCGATACATTACCGGGACCCGCATTGTAACTGGCAACCGCTAACAAGGAATTATTGTTGTATTCCTTGTGGGTAAAATCTAAAAACCAGGTACCCAGCTTCACGTTATCGTTGGGATTTTCGGTGTTAAATTGCTTGACGCCAATTTTATCCGCCACCCATTTGCCGGTTCCGGGCATGACCTGCATTAAGCCAACTGCACCCGCAACCGAACGAATTTTTGGCTCAAATCGGGACTCTTGCCGAATCAGGGCGGTGACAAGCAGGGGATTGAGCTGGCGCTGTTGCGACCAGTTTTCGATAATTTCCAAGAACGGGAACGGATACAAGGTGTGCCAGTAAACTGGTTGTTTGCGGATTGCTTTGTATTCAGCTTGCTCTTCGGGTGTTTCTCGGTCTTCTAGAGTCGAGACCAGGTTCATTCCTTTCAGGTGGTTGCCCAATCCCACCTGCATGATGCCGTTAGTAAATTGTTCGGCAACGGTTGGCTGCATCCGGTTCTGAAATTCTGCCTGCCAGAGCGTCCAAGCATCCCATTTTTGACCGAGCTGGTACAATTCCTTCAACGTTTCAGACCCGGCAGGTAGGATGGGATGCTCGTCAGGTCGCACCACCTGCGGGGACAATTGACGCACGGTGGTAAAGTCACCAACGTCCCAGCCCAACAAGACGGCAGATCGCCACGCATAGTAAGACTGGGGGTATTTCGCTAGTACGTGTTCGTATGCGGCTTTTGCATCCTGCTGACGCCCTAGTTTTGCGGCCCATTTGCCGACCCAAAAGCCAGCTCTGGGAGCCAATATATGATTGGGGTTTTGGTTGGCGATTGGTTGCGCCCATTGCCAAGCCCCTAAGAAATCCCCTAGAGTCGCCTTGGCTTGGGCGACTTTCCAGCGGTATTCTGCCGCGACATCGGAACTGCCATATTTAGTCAGGAGCAATTGACGAGCTTCTGCGGCTGATTTGTCGCTGTTGAGACGATCGAGGATTTCGGCTTTGGCGAGGAGTGCCTCACCGGCTTCGTCGGGAAATTTGCGGATGACGATGTCGAGATAGGCGATCGCTTCCGGTGGCTGGGATGATAAAGAAGCCAGCCGCCTCAAAGCCAGTCCGGTTTCTTTGGCATCGGGAAATTGCTGAATCATCTGTTGATAAGCAATTTTCGCTTCGGTTCGTTTCTCGCCCAGATGGAGTCCGCGCCCAATGCGGTAGGCGTGGAGGGAGGTGCGGGGGGCTTTGGCGTAGGCTTGTCCGGCTTTGCGGTACTGACCGTTTTCCCAATAGCTATAAGCGATCGCTTGCCAATCTTCTGGCTTGAGTAGCCCTGTACCTTGCTGTTTGAGCGCCGCTTCATGAGAAGTCACCAGCCGATCCAGAATCGGGAGAATGCCAGGGTCGCTTGGAGCATTTTTGGCTAAATGTAAGAGTAATCTGGGTTGATTGGGATTCTTACTCAGGGAAGAACGCACAATTTCCAGGGTGCGCGGATGGCTTTTGAACTGAGCGATCGCTTGTTCTCGATACTTCGGATTATTTTGCCCCAGCACAAACAACGCTTCTGCGGCGACGGGATTATCGGGATAACTTTCGAGTAAATTCTGCCAAGCTGCTGTGGCTTTTGCTTTGTCCCCGGCAAGTTGGTAAGCTTGGGCGCGTTTCAGGGCGATGTAAGGGGCAAGAACCGGATAGTCTGCCTCCAATCCTTCCAAAGACGCGATCGCTTTTTTAGGCTGCTGTTGTTGGAGCGAATCGTTCGCCAACAGATAGCGGGCGCGATTGCGTTCTGGGGATGGGGTGCCATTGGCGATCGCTTCGAGTTGTGCGCCCCGCTGTGCCGCCGGTAGTGACGCCAATGGCAAAACAGAATTCTTGGATTGGCTCCCCGGATTCAAAAGGGTTTTATCGGGGGACTGACCGTTCGGGGTTAATTTCTCCAGCCAACTGGTTAATTGCGGGACTGACAGCGTTGCTCCAGCGACTAGCGCTAGTAGTCCGGCTCCAACACTTAGCAAAATTTTATTTTTCTGTGCAAGCTTTAGCATCGATCCTTATCCTTACCAACCCAAAAAGGGCAACAACCTTGTATTCCGTTAGTACCGTCTACAGAGAATCCAACGCAGCTCCATCGGAGGGGTTTCTTGGATGGGAAACACGTCACGTCCGCTCGTCCAGGATACAAACCAATTAGTTGGGGGCCATGCCTCTTGCGGAAGGTGAGCGCGCTCATAATCAAGCACAGACTCATCTGACAGCATTTCCAGAGGTAAGTCCTCCATCGCTCGCTTCAGCTCCGCTCGCGTCATGATATACGATGCCGCTACCTGTGACATTTCCCGCACCCGATCGTTTGGCTCATATCCATCCACAGCTAAGAAGAGGTTGAACAGCAACAGACCGCTACCTTGGATAACATCGCACATTTTCGCCAAGAGTAAGCGGACTTGATCGTTATCCCGGAAGTGAGACACCACTTCCGCCACAATTGCGAATTTGTAATAAGCGGGTCGCATTCTCACCAAGGGGTCGAGGATATCACCCTGGATGACTCGAATCGGTAATTTTTCTGCCACTGCCGCATTTAACACTTGTTCCGCCAAACCGGGAGTCAGTTCTAAGGCATCAACCGGGTGGCCTTTTCGCGCCAAGGGAAGGCTATTGCGACCTGTTCCTGCTCCTACATCAAGAATCGGGTTCCGAGCTGGATCTCCCAATTCGGCAACCGTTGCCATTACTTTCGCATCTGGGTGACTACCAAATAGGGGCGGCTCTCGGTTCTGAATCCACTGCTGGTACTCCTGGGCAACCGATAAAATCCTGGTTGAGACGTTACAGGTGAGGCTATTTAAGGAAGTAGGATCGGGTTGGTACTGAATGACTAATCGAGCATGAGGAGAAGCCAGAAAACCTTCTTGAATATTAGATGCAATCAAATCGCGCAATTTTTGCAGTTCTTCAGGAGAGAGTTGGCGACCAATCGCCTCAAACAGCCGCACTAGCCGATTGAGTGCATAATCTAGCATTGATGGCACGCAGGGCATCGTCAGTTCACCGCGGGCAGAGGAATGATGATTAAACTGTCTCTGGAGATCTTGCTGTAGCACGCTCGGATCGGGGCGGGCTACCGACTGGTTGCTAAGAACTGGCGCATTGGATGGCGACGAAAGAGGTTGGGGTTCTCCCCTAGCTTTTGAAACCATCAATCCGCTCCTAAGTCCAATCGGAAAAAGTGTATTCCTATAAAGTGTATCTACAGGGGACAAGTTACGCGGGTGGGCAGACGAGTCTTGTTGATGATTTTTGAGCAATACTGTTACAGGTAGTGCTTTAAGGTAAGAGCCGGGGATGGATATTCGAGCGATTGATACGCCGCGTTTGGACTGGGCTGGGGACGCTCTCGCCCTTGGTTTTTTTGAGGATGCGGTAGAGGTGACAGACGATTTAGCGGTGCTGGATGAGAAGTTTGCCGGTACGCTGAACGAACTGATTGCAGAAACAGAATTTAAGGGAAAAGAAGGGAGTAGTGCCGTCACCCGCGTGGGTGCAGGTAGCCCGGTTCGGAAAATTATTCTGGTAGGACTGGGGAAAGCAGAGGCTTTTCAACCGGATACTCTGCGGCGAATTGGTGCGGCGATCGCGCGGTTAGCGAAGAAGGAAAAGAGTAAAATCCTGGGGATTAGCCTGCCGGTGTGGAATCAGGCACCCGATGCAACGGCTGGCGCGATCGCTGAAGGGATACTGCTAGCTCTTCATCAGGATAATCGCTTTAAGTCAGAACCGGAGGATAAGGAGCCGCAGCTAGAGCGGGTGGATTTACTCGGATTGGCAGGTCAGGAAGAAGCCATTAATCGCGCTCAATTCCTATCTTCGGGGGTGATTCTGGCGCGGGAACTGGTTGCTGCACCGCCGAATGAATGCACTCCCATAACGATGGCTCAAACCGCACAAGCGATCGCGTCTAACCACAACCTCCAGTTGGAAATTCTGGAACAAGAAGAGTGCGAAAAATTGGGCATGGGGGCGTTCCTCGGTGTTGCCAAAGCTTCCGATATGCCGCCGAAGTTTATTCACCTCACTTACAAGCCAGAAGGAACACCCCGCCGGAAAGTGGCTATCATCGGCAAGGGTCTCACTTTCGATTCGGGTGGTCTAAACATTAAGGGCGCGGGTAGTGGCATCGAAACCATGAAAATGGACATGGGAGGTGCTGCGGCTACCCTCGGCGCGGCGAAGGCGATTGGTCAACTCAAACCAGATGTTGAAGTTCACTTTATCTCAGCCGTCACTGAGAATATGATCAGCGGTCATGCCATGCACCCAGGCGATATCCTCAAGGCATCCAACGGCAAGACGATTGAAGTGAACAACACGGATGCGGAAGGTCGATTGACCTTAGCAGATGCGTTGGTGTTTGCGGAAAAGCTCGGCGTTGATGCCATTGTCGATTTAGCTACGCTGACAGGTGCTTGCGTCATTGCCTTAGGCGATGATATCGCTGGGTTGTTTACCCCCGATGACACTGTTGCTCAAGAGTTGCTGCAAGCATCAGAAAAGGCAGGGGAAAAGCTGTGGCGGATGCCGATGGAAGAGAAATACTTTGAAGGCATCAAGTCTCCCATTGCCGATCTGAAAAATACTGGTCCTCGTCCGGGTGGTTCGATTACGGCTGCCTTATTCCTAAAGCAGTTCGTCCAAGAGACACCTTGGGCGCACCTCGACATTGCCGGTCCTGTCTGGGCGGATAAAGAGAACGGTGTCAACAATTCCGGTGCTACGGGTTACGGTGTCCGCACTCTCGTCAACTGGGTACTGAGCCACTGATATCTCAGAGACATCCCGATTATCCAAGGCTTGGTAATCGGGAATGGTGAGTTGTCGTAGGGACACAGGCAATGCCGTGTCCCTACGACAACTCAATCACTCATTCGTTCCCGTCTTTTGTTTTTTGCTTTTCACCCTCAACAGCTTGTTGAACAGCAGGGCTATCGAGAATCTCTTTTGCCATATTCATAAATTTCAGGCTGTCTGGATGAACGGTGCGCTTGAGCTGCGGCACTGGTTCTGGCTGTGACTGAGATTGTTCCGGTGTAAATTTGCGGTTTTCTGAATTCATCAAATACTTGTACTTGCGCGACCTACACCCCAGTTTGTTCGGGATTGAGAACTGAGCCAAGCAAGGGAATGCTCAATACTCAGCACATTTTGAGGGGAGAAGCCGCACCCTCCAACTCAAAGACATTAAAGATTTACTTTTCCAAATATTTTAACGGAACGAGCCTAATTAGGTCGTGTCTCCCGCCAGGGTGAAGTAGACGGCTTGCCGTGTCCCACGTCCAGGGATTCGCTAATTTCTGCTGTACCCTTGGAGTCGGTCACTGCTGAACCCGGACTCACTGCCAGAGGATGCCTGCGGGCTACCCCCAACACCACGACAATTTAGGCAATTTATCTGCTCGCTCCCCACGGTGAAGTATATGGGTATACCCAAAGGCTCGATTGCCGAATCCCATTTATGTCTTCTTACAGATGATATTACGTGCGCATCTCTTTAAGATATGGACTGACAATAAAAGTCGTTTTTGGCGAGCCTTTTAATCTAACTTTATCTAAACTTCACAAGAGTCCCCACAAAACCCGGAAATTTAAAGCTTGAGTAAAGATACTTAACCCATGTGTAGATGAGTTCGTAAGTATTGGGTAAAATCTTATGAAGCTTTAAGAAAGTTTTCCGTAAAAACCCCGATCCAATGGTGTAGATTTAACCAAGATAACTGAGGTTGACTGCAACGAGAAAGCGATCGCTCGACCCAGCAACCGCTTCGCTGTCAGTCTACTTAAGTATTATCGCGGGGAAGATTTAGTAGGCCTCCTACAAAGCTCGACGTACCCCACGCCATTCAGGGGACAGTGCAAGAGCAGCAGGTACTACTAATCTGCATCGTTTTGAAGTTGGTGTTCTCACCCAAGCTCTACTAACACAACATCGGCATCTATCTACTCAAAAAACCGGTCAAAACTTATGGTTGACGTTACAGTAGCCATTCCCACCTTTAATAGTGAAAAGCGTTTACCCGAAGTTCTCGATCGACTCAGAGAGCAGATCAACACCGAACACTTTTCGTGGGAAATTATTGTTGTTGATAACAACAGCACCGACAAAACCGCAAAAATTGTTCAAGAATATCAAGCCAACTGGTCAGAAGTTGCTCCGCTACACTACACGTTGGAAGTTGAGCAAGGAGCTGCATTTGCTCGCCAACGGGCTGTTGAAGAAGCCAGAGGCACTTTAATTGGCTTTTTAGATGATGACAATCTGCCTGACTCTAACTGGGTTGCTGCTGCTTATGCCTTCGGTCAAGCGCATCCAGAAGCGGGTGCCTACGGTAGCCAAATCCAAGGAAATTTTGAAATCGAGCCACCTGAAAATTTTAAAAAAATCGCTTGTTTCTTGGCATTAGTGGATCGAGGTGCGGAAGCCAGCCTTTACGAACCACGCAAGAAGATCCTGCCTCCAGGGGCAGGATTAGTGGTTCGCAAGCAAGCTTGGCTTGCAAACGTGCCTAAGCGCCTCGTCCTCAATCACAAGGGGAGAGAAGCTAAGTTAGCCAGTGAAGATTTGGAAGCCACATTGCATATTCAGCGCGCGGGTTGGGAAATCTGGTACAATCCCGAAATGCGTGTTTACCATCAAATTCCCCGCTGGCGCTTGGAAAAAGATTACCTAATTTCTCTCATCCGTTGCGTGGGTTTAAGTCGGTATCACATACGGATGCTCGGTCTGAAGAACTGGCAAAGACCTGTAGCTTTTCCAGCTTACCTGCTCAACGATCTCCGCAGACTAATGCTCCATCTGATTAAATATCGAGGAGATCAAAGAGATTTGATTGCGGCTTGCGAGCGGGAACTACTGTTATCTAGCTTGATTAGTCCCTTTTTCCTTTTCAAAAATAAATACTTAGAACTTGGACAAGCTAAAATATTTGGCTTGAGAGAAGACATTAATTCTTTACCGGGACTGGTAGATCGCAAAGTATCTACTGCCCCATAAGAAAGGTTGGTTAAATTTAAAATTGGACTGGAGACAACAATTAGCCGTGGGGGTTGACGCTAGCTCAATCCACGGCTACTCTGAAGGCAACTTCTGAACCCCAATCAGGGCTGGGCTTGTAGATATGTCTAAGGTAGACTTTACTGTAGCAATTCGCACTTACAACGGGGAAAAGCTTCTACCAGCCGTTTTGGAGCGATTGCGATCGCAGGTAGGCACCGAGCAGATTTCTTGGGAAATTGTTGTCGTCGATAACAATAGCACTGACAACACCGCCAAAATCATTCAAGAATATCAATCTAACTGGCCTCAAGCATATCCGCTCATGTATTACTTTGAGCCACAGCAAGGCGCAGTGTTTGCAAGACTACGCGCCATTAAGGAAGCAAGAGGTACTTTTATTGGTTTTTTGGATGATGATAATTTTCCGAACCCAAATTGGGTAGCAGCAGCCTACTCCTTCGGGAAATCTCATCCAAAAGCAGGTGCTTTTGGAGGTCAGATAAAAGGGGAATTTGAAGTTTATCCGCCAGAAAACTTTGAAAGAATTCAATCTTTTTTGGCACTGAAAGAAAGAGGTTCAAAACCTAATCTATACGATCCGGAGAATTTAAGCCTTCCTCCAGGAGCCGGATTAGTTGTCCAAAAGCAAGTGTGGCTAGACAACGTTCCCGCTCAACTTGTTCTTCAGGGACCAGTTGGGTCATCCTTGGCAGCCAAAGGAGAAGATTTTGAAGCGCTACTCTACATCGGACGCGCTGGTTGGGAAATTTGGTACAACCCCGAAATGTGTATTTATCATCAAATTCCCAAGTGGCGGCTAGAGAAAGATTACTTAATAACCCTGATTCGGGGGGTAGGCTTAAGTATTTGTCAGCTACGCATGATTAATGCTAATAATTGGCAAAAGCCAATTATTATTACCAGAATCCTTTTAGGAAACCTGCGTAGAGCCATTCTTCAACTAATTAAATATAGAGGTAAGTTGAAAACTGACCTGGTTGCTGCTTGCGAAATGGAATTTTTCTTGAGCAGTTTAGTGAGTCCATTTTATTTTTTGAAAAAAAGTATGCAAATGAAATTTCTAACAGGGAAAAATTAGTAAAAATACAAGAATTACAACTAAGTAGTTCGAGGAATTTTGTTAATTGATTTTATTAAGCTCATAACCGTTGACTTTTAATAAGGTTCAATTAATCAAACGAACGTCTATTGAACTAAACTTGACATAGACGTGCTAAGTTTCGCCTGGTTGAACTGGTTTTTAAAAGGGTAGCTGCATCAACCATGTCAATTTTCAAGAAAAAAATCAAGATTTTGCTCTATGGAAATGTACATGGAGCTTATCGTTGCGAAAATTTGCTCAAGTTTTTGTTGGATTCTGGATACTATGTTTCCTTCGTCTATCCAGATTTTTACCTCCGAGGAAGAGGAAGACAAACTTTTTTCACTCAGTTTATTCGCAAAGTTTTCTCTAAATTTTATCTCATAGAGCTTTTTGTAAAAGCAGCTTTGACAGACGTAATCTACGTATTGCCAATGAGCGCTAATTTTATTCAAAGCGCTTTGTGGGTGTCAAAAATCTTTAAAAATAAAGTGGTCATAGAACCATACATATCAATGTATGACACTTATGTAAGAAATAAAGATGACATCCAAGAAGGAAGTAAAGCAGCCAAAGAAATATTGAAGAAAGATATCCTAGCGTTTACGAAAACAGATTATATAATTCACCTGTCCGCTTATGAACTTGCTTATTGGGCAAAAGTTTTAGACGTTGAACTCGATCAAAATAAAGTTTTTATTGCTCCTTTATTTACCGAATCTAGACTAAGCCTTAAAAGACAATTTATGGGGGATGGTATCCTAAATATCTGCTGGTGGGGAACAATTCTTCCTCTACACGGAATAGATAATATATTACAAGCCATGAAAATTTTAAAGGAAAAAGAGATACCGTTTACTTGCAATTTATTTGGTGCTTATGGATCTGGATATGCAGAACGGTTTCATGCCTACGAAAAGAAAATCAAGCAAGAGGAACTAAGCGATCGCGTTTTTCTTAGAAAAGATTTAAAGTTTTCTGATGGATCTCTACCTAAATATTTAGTAGAAAATTGCGACCTAGCCCTAGGTGTATTTGGTAATAACGAAAGGGCGCGTAATAGTGCAACCCCCAATAAATTAGTCGAATCCCTTGCAATGGGAATACCAACCTTGAATATGAACTTTCCTGGTTTAAAAGAATTCTTCGACCCAGAAGTGGACTTTTGGACTTGCGAACCAACAGGTGAATCAATCGCCCAAACAATTCTTGCGATTGTCAATGGTACAACTCCTCCTGTGGATTGGGAACAGACTCGCATGAAAGCGTTGAATACTTTTAGCCTAACTCGATATCAGGAGGTTGTGACTAAAGTCTTAGATAAAGTTGAAGATGACTTGCAAAGAGAATAAGTGTCAAATATATTAAGTAGCTAGTACATAAAATTACTTAATATAGCTACGGGTGCGAAGCGGAAGATTGATTTATGAAGTTAAGTATTATTATTCCCTGTTTTAATGCAGCAGATACCCTTGCAATTCAACTTGAAGCATTGGCAAACCAAGACTACTTTAACTCATGGGAATTAATTATCTCCGATAACGGCTCCACTGACGATTCATTAGCAATTGTGGAACAATATAAAGAACGGTTACCCAATCTCCGCATCGTTGATTCATCTAAACAGCAAGGGCGTTCCTATGCACGGAATACTGCTGCAAAAGCGGCGACTGGCGACGCACTGGTGTTCTGCGATGCTGACGACGAAGTGGCTCCTGGATGGGTTGCTGCTATGGGGGAAGCGCTCTCGAAGTATGAATTTGTAGCAGGTCGCCTTGAATATCAAAAGCTTAACGAACCTTGGGTACAAAAAGTTTATACACTTAAGCAGCGAAATGAGCTTCTTGAATACAAATATCCTCCTTATCTGCCTTTTGCAGGTAGCTGCAATCTTGGTGTTAAACGCTCGCTGCACGAATCTATCGGCGGTTTTGATGAAAACATGATCCGGCTGCAAGATGTAGACTATTGTTGGCGGCTCCAACTTGCCGGGGTAAAACTTCACTTTGTAAAAGACGCAGTCGTTCATTACCGGCTCCGCAGCACTCTGAACGGTATGTACAAGCAGGCACGCCTGTGGGGAGAGTATGATGTTTTTCTATATAAAAAGTATCAACCCTTGGGTATGCCCCAGCTTTCATGGAAGACCAGTGGAAAAGCTTGGTTGCACTTGTTAAAGCGCCTTCCAAAAGAAGTATTCACTAAGGAAACCCGTAGTAAATGGGTAAAAGATTTGGCTTGGCGTATAGGACGTTTACAAGGTTGCGTTAAGTACCGAATTTTAGCCTTCTAAGAATTGCAATTATTGTCTGAGATACAGGACAGAATCTTAAATGTTTTCAAGAATTAGAGTTGGAACATTTCTAACCTTTTGGATACTTTACCTTTTCTCCAGTTTGTCTCTTTTTTTTACCGGAGTACTTGGAGTCAAGCGTTCCGACTTACTATTTCATTCAGATTATCATCGAGTTATTACTCAACTAACCACGTATAAAATTAATTTTTGGCGCACTCATACTCATCCTTTATTTATTCTTGTCTTTAATCCTCTAGGATTTTTACTCAAAAAAATAATTGGTTCTGGGGAAATTGTTGGCATACTATTTAGTACCTTTTTTGGAGCTGTTTGCGTTGTTTTAACCTTAGTTTTTTTCCAAAAACTGGGGTTTAAGCCTTTTCACGCCATTCTCTACTCGGCTATCTTAGGATTATCTACATCTCATATATTTTTCAGTTCGGTTCCCGATACGTTTATTTTCGCTGCCTGTAGTCTGATTATTATTTATTTGCTGGCAGTTGCTTACCCAGGCAGCTTAATCTACATGGTTCCAGCAACTATTTTTGCGCTCGGCATGGTAATAAGTAACGTAGTGCAGGGGATTATTGCCTATTTTTTCAGCATCTATCAGGGTAGCTTTAATAAAAAAGTTTTTACAAAACTGATTATTTTCATCGGGTTAGTTTTGTCTGGTGCTATTGCTTTGAACCTCTTGCAGAAGTTGATATATCCAAGTGTCGATCTATTTTTTATTCCAGGAAGTTATTACTCTAAAGAGGGAGATTATGTAAATTTGCCCGCTCAATCTAGCAGTATTTTTTCGAGAATCCTAAAATTGCTAGGATATATTTTTATATTCAATTTTATTGCCATTAAGCCGCATATATGGAGAACTATTGAAGATAACCCACCTTCTTGGGTAAAACTTAATTCTGCACCTGCACCTTGGGTGAACTTCGATCCTCCATCTATTACAGCACTTTACATACCAGGCATTATCGCTTTTTTGCTGTGGACAGTTTTACTCCTTTGGAGTCTTTATGCCTTTATTAAGTTTCGCGCCGATAAAATGCCGATAATGAGGAGTTTAATTTTTTGTATTTTATTTAATTTTTTACTACATAATATTTATGGAAAAGACTATGAGCTGTTCTTGTTTACTCCGAATTGGACTTTTTTAGTATTGAGTTGGGTGGCTCTTTCTCTAAAATTCTATAGTCATGCAGAAGGGATTAGCTCAAAAGTATTAAATGCCTTGTTATTACTGTTTGTAATCACCCAACTTTTAAACAATGCACAATTCGTTGACACGTTAGTTTCCTTGTATCAACAATCAAATTTAAGCTTGAACAAAGTATAACGAGTTTCGTAGTCAAGATAGGGCATGTTTAAGTATTGCGAATTTGCCGTAAGCTAGCTTGAACTGATTAAAGGAGTTGATAGGGCTAAAAAAGCGAACTAACAAAAATCTCAAATTCAAATCTAATCAAGGAGTATAGAAGAAGCATATGTATTTTTCGCTTATTTTAGTCAATTTACTGAACTATTGGCGAAGATTAAATCCTTTAAATCGAAACCTCTTGCTCTTTACGTTTGCTAATGTTGTCGTCGTTAATTTTATATTAATAACCCTGTTTTCTACAGAGTGGAAAGACCTAGGATTATCTAGAACTGAAATCTTCTTGCGGTACGGGCGAACCATCAATGATTCATGGGAACCCATGCTAGAAGCGTTCAACTATATTCAATCCGAGCATCAGCAATTATTATACTCTAAGGTTTTTTTTGAAGAACAAACAAAATTTCAGTATCCCCCTACCTCTCTGCTGGTCTTCTATTTTCTAAAAATAAATGTAGTTGAGGGATTTCTAAGAAATATTGGATTATCTATATTTAATACTTTAAAATTTATTTCATGGAATTTTATTATCCTAACGATTTCTTTTGTTATTCAAATATTTAATTTAAGTTTAAAAAAGCACAAATGGAAAGAAAACGGAGCAATACCGAGATTCGAGCGAATTGCTATCAATTTTTTCCTAGTTTGTTTAAGTTTGAGTTTTTACCCGGTAGTGAAAGCCTATACATTAGGGCAGATTCAGTGTTGGCTTAATGCTTTGTTTGCTGTGCTTTTTTGGTGTTGGATGACAGATAGAAAAAAAATCGCAGGCATTTTAGGAGGAATAATGTGCCTGATTAAGCCCCAGTATGCTCTGATTTTGATATGGGGAATTTTGCGTAAGCAATGGAGCTTTACTCTGGGATTTATCGCCACAAGCTCGCTTGGATTGATAGTTTCAATATCCTTAATTGGCTTTGCAGATCATGTTAACTACTTAAGCGTATTATCATTTATTTCCAAGCACGGCGAAACTTTTTTTACAAACCAATCAATTAATGGTGTTTTAAATAGATGGTTATTTAACGATCCCATTCTTAACTTTAATCATAATTCTTTCCCGCCCTATAACCCTTGGGTTTACTTGGGAACAGTACTAAGTTCAATCGCTTTAATTTCAGCAGCTCTATTCTTGCCAATGCTAACGAGTGAGAAAGGAAGTATCACGGATTTCTCTATTATTGCATTAACCTCCACAATTGCTTCTCCAATTGCTTGGGAACATCATTATGGGATTCTTTTGCCAATTTATGCTTTTTTACTTCCTTATTTATTAACAAAAAAAGTATTAGGAAAGTTTACGATTTATTTCCTGGCTATAAGTTATTTCTTAACCAGTAATTATTTTGCGATCGCTAAGGATTTAGCGTACAAAAAAATAGCTTTTCTCCCCCTAAACATTTTTCTGTCTTATTTACTGGCTGGCGGTTTAATGGTTTTAGTATGTCTATACATTTTAAGGGGTACGAAATATGAGATAAATGAGGGTAACGATAACCCTCAAAATAACGTAGCTATTGAGTAGTAACAATTAGTGGCGATTTGCTGCAAATAACCTTTGAAATTATCAGAGCTTACTTAAAATCCTGGTTATCAACGATTGTGCAACTTACCTGGGTATTTTTTTTGAATGCTCTTACGAAATTAGGGAGCTACGTGAGAAATTGCCTGCTTTGCCAAATCTTTATATAAAAGAATGCATATTTATGGAGTCTTGATAGTTTATTAACGATTTTTAGACTAAAATCATTACGGAATAAGCGATTAAATTTTTTCTTATTTAATCTCGGCTTAAACTGGTACATCTAGATAAAAAAGCTACTCTCTGTGAGAATTACGAGGTTATTGCATGAAAGCAGCGCTGCTTACTGGAGGAATTGGTACTTAGGAGAGTAAAGTGGGTATTGAGTTCTAAAGTCGGAAATCATTGACTACATACAGATGCATCCACAGATTGGGAATAAAAGTCATTTAAACCGTGGTGTTGTTGACTGTAGTATTTACTACAAGCTGGGTTACTTTAAAACGAAGTTTTGCAGTGAATCTGCCTAAAGAAATTATTTCTATCAGAAAAAAGGTTTAAAAGCAAATGAAAATTCCCGGATTTCCTAGTGATAAACAAAATTCAACTAAGCTAGCTGATAATTCTATAAAATTTCCTTATATTAAAGCTTTAAGACCACGCCAGTGGACAAAAAATCTGATTGTTTTTGCAGCGCCCTTGTTTGCTTTCAGTATTAATCTGGAATCTTTGCTAGGCTCTTTACTGGCGTTTGCTTTGTTCTGTTTGACTTCGAGTAGCTTCTATCTACTCAATGACATTGCAGATGTAGAAGCTGACCGTCTACATCCAGTCAAGAGTAAGCGACCCATTGCCGCAGGCTTAGTCAGCGTACCAGTGGCGATGGTAATGGCAGTCTGTTTGCTGGGTACTGGTTTAATTGTCGGCTGGTTGCGATCGCCCTACTTGGGAGCAACCATCACCGCATACGCACTGCTGCAAATTGCCTATAACCTGCGGCTGAAGCGGACTGTGATTTTGGATATTATTGCGATCGCAATGGGTTTTGTCTTGCGAGCCTATGCAGGTGCTGCTGCAACAAACATTGTTTTATCCCCCTGGTTTCTCCTGTGTACTGCTATGCTGGCTTTGTTTCTGGGTGTGGAAAAGCGCAAAGCAGAACTGCGGCTATTGTCAATTAGAGGTGGCAAGACCCGGTCTGTACTGAAACGCTACTCGTTGCCTCTACTCAGCCGCATGGAAAATACAGTGACAACCGGCGCAGTCATGACCTACGCGATCTGGAGTTCCGGACCTCAAGTTCGTGGAGCATCAACACCTTGGATGTTACTTACATTACCCTTTGTTTTATACGGGGTTTTCCGCTATCAGCTACTGAGCGATCCGCAAGAAATCGCTCGGAGAAGCGATATCGATGACGAAGGAGGACAGACTGAGCGTCCGGAGGAAATTTTATTAAAAGACGTGCCGATTCTCCTGACGGTACTCTTTTGGATCGTTACCAGCTTTGTCATTCTATTCGTGAAACGTCAAGGGCTAATCGAGTAATTTTTGAGTTGTTAGTCTCTGAACTTGTTGTGGCTGTGAGTGAAATGACCAAATGTTAAACCGAGTGTCTCTGTTCTTTTCCCGCTCTGTTAAACAAAAATCTAAAAAACCGGCTGTCAACCAGGGGCCTTACAGTTTTCCGAGAGAGGCGTACAGCTTGGCAGCCATAGAGCTTGACTGGCTAAAGCTTTGCGGAATTCAAGGGATTATTATCGATTTAGACAACACCATTGTTTCTGAAGACGATCGCTACGTGTCTCCTGGTGCCGAAGCTTGGATCGAACAGGCAAAATTACAAGGATTTCAATTTTTCATTCTCTCGAATGGCAAGCGCCGGTATCGGGTAAAGGCTTGGTCCCATCGTTTAGAGATTCCAGCAATCAACCCAGCCAAGAAACCCTTTCCTTTTGCCTTCCGTAAAGCCATCAAATATATGCGGCTTAAACCAAAACAAGTTGTCGTTATTGGTGATAGCCGTCATACAGATGTGTTAGGGGCATGGCTAAGCGGCTGTGCGAGCATCCAAGTTGCCACGCTTCCTCATCCCTTTCGATGGTGGGAAAAACTCCTGGGAAAACGAGTCCAAACACCGTGGCCTAACGACCGCGAGCTTTGGGATTTTGATTCTTTTTATTAAGCGATGGCTTAAGCAAGCTGAATATCCAAGAAAGTGTCGTTGTTTATGTTAGCTAATCTTCTATTTCCTTTTTTAATCTTGCTGACCGTTGGCTTAAATACTCTCGCACAAACATTGTTAAAATTGGGAGCCGGTCAAAATCCCTTAAATCTTTACTTGCTGGGTGGGATTTTAGTTTATGGTCTCAGTACAGTTTTCTATATTTTAGTTTTGGGGAAGTTTAATTTATCAGTTGCTTATCCAGTGGTGATTGGCTTAACGGTGGTAGCAACGACGATTGCCGGAGCAGTTATTCTCAGGGAGAAAGTTTCTCCGGTTGATTGGGTGGGAGTGGGATTGATGATCAGTGGAATTTGCGCGATCGCTTTTGGCAGATTGTCTTCAATAACATAGTTAGTATTCTATCGGCAACCTTCTAGGCTACTGCTCTAGCCTACAAGCTTGAATCGCAAAATTAGTCGATTTTGCGATTTTTTTGCTGTTTTTATGAGTTAAAAATTTAAAACTACTAGAGGCTCAACTTTTTAAAGTTTTAATAAAGACCCTCTATTTGTTTACTGTATCTTTACAGATATCTCAGTATTTTCCGCTTAGAATATTTAATTAGAGAAAATTGATTTTTTCGACTAACAATACATTTCTATTATACATGAATCTATCTAAAGGTATAGATTCATTTTCATGAAAAAAGAGGCGATCGCATGAAAGCAGTGATACTGGCTGGAGGCCTTGGAACTCGACTCACGGAAGAAACCACAATCAAACCAAAGCCGATGGTGGAAATTGGTGGACGACCTGTGCTGTGGCATATTATGAAAATTTACGCAGCTTATGGAATCAACGATTTCATTATCTGCTGTGGTTATAAAGGCTACGTAATTAAGGAGTATTTTGCCAACTACTTCTTACATATGTCCGATGTCACGTTTGATATGCGGTTTAACCAAATGAATGTGCATTGTGGCTATGCCGAACCCTGGCGAGTCACGTTGGTAGATACCGGAGATCAAACGATGACCGGAGGACGCTTAAAGCGAGTTAGAGAGCATATTGGGAATCAAACCTTTTGCTTTACTTATGGAGATGGCGTAGCGAATGTCAATATTCAAGAGCTAATAGACTTTCATCGAGAGCAAAAGTGTTTGGCAACCTTGACTGCAACTCAGCCACCGGGACGTTTTGGAGCGATTTCTTTAGAACCCGATCAACATAAAATTACCACTTTTCGGGAGAAGCCTGAAGGGGATGGTGCTTGGATTAATGGGGGTTACTTTGTTCTAGAGCCGGAAGTCATTGATTATATTGAAGATGACACCACAATTTGGGAGCAAGAACCCCTGAAAAAATTATCTCAAGATGGACATCTGGCTGCTTACAGACATCCTGGTTTTTGGCAACCAATGGATACTTTACGAGATAAGAACTACCTAGAAGAACTTTGGAAGAGTGGGAATGCTCCTTGGAAAGTTTGGTAACAAATTTTTAGGATAAACACTCATCCATTTCAGTTGCAGGGGCAAGAATTCTTATGTATGATTTTGCAATTATTGGCGGCGGGATTGTTGGACTTTCTACAGCAATGGCTTTAGGCAAACGCTATCCCTCTGCCCGTATAGTGGTGCTGGAAAAAGAGAGCCAGTGGGCTTATCACCAAACTGGCAATAATAGTGGCGTGATTCACGCTGGCATTTATTACAAACCAGGAAGTTTCAAAGCTAAATTTTGCCGAGAAGGAAGCCGCTCAATGGTAGAATTCTGCCGAGAGCATGGCATTGCACACGAAGTCTGCGGCAAAGTAATTGTGGCAACGGAGGAAAAAGAGCTGCCACGATTAGAAAGCCTCTATCAACGCGGCTTGGAAAATGGGTTAAAGATTAGCAAGATTAGTGCAGAGGAAGTCAAAGAAATTGAACCTCATGTCGCCTGTATCGCGGGTATTCGGGTGTACGCAACGGGGATTGCCGATTACAAGCAGGTGGCTCGGAAATATGCTGAGCTAGTTGAAGCCCAAGGTGGAGAACTTCGCCTCAATACCAAAGTTGAGAAAATTGTTGGAACGGGCGAGAATCAGGTACTTGAGACAAATAACGGCACGTTTGAAACGCACTTTGTCATCAATTGTGCCGGACTGCATAGCGATCGCGTTGCCAAATTAGGAAACGTCGATCCACAAGCGAAAATTGTCCCGTTCCGGGGAGAATACTACGAACTCACGCCAGAAAAACGCTATCTCGTCAAAACCCTGATTTATCCGGTTCCTAACCCAGATTTTCCCTTCCTAGGCGTTCATTTCACCCGGATGATTGATGGAAGCGTCCACGCAGGACCCAATGCCGTTCTCAGCCTCAAGCGTGAAGGCTACAAAAAGACAGACTTTAATCTGCGGGATTTTGCTGAAGTGATGACCTATCCCGGTTTTTGGAAACTAGCGGCAAAACACGCCGACGAAGGCATTCAGGAAATCATTCGCTCTTTCAGTAAAGCCGCCTTTGTGCGGAGCTTGCAAAGGCTGATTCCGGAAGTGCAATCGGATGACCTAATTCCCACCCACGCTGGGGTTCGCGCTCAAGCTTTGATGAACGATGGCAAGTTAGTGGACGACTTTTTAATTGTCAAAGGCGATCGCTCCGTCCACGTTTGCAATGCGCCTTCCCCCGCGGCTACCTCTTCCCTGGAAATTGGCAAAGCAATCGTAGAGCAAATTCCGGAACCCCAACCCCTACAAACAACTGTTAGCGTTTAGGAATTGAACGAATGAAAGTATTAGTAACCGGAACAGAAGGCTATCTTGGCTCGTTACTCGCCCCCCTTTTGATGAAACGCGGACACGAAACGATCGGGGTAGACACCGGCTTCTACAAAGTAGGTTGGCTGTATAACGCCACCGATTTAACTGCCAAAACCCTCAACAAAGATTTGCGGCACATCACACCAGAAGACTTAGAGGGGGTCGAGGCAATTGTTCACATGGCAGAACTTTCCAACGATCCCGCCGGACAACTCTCACCCAATATCACCTACGACATTAACCATAAAGGTTCAGTTCGCCTTGCCAATCTAGCGAAGGCAGCGGGTGTGCGGCGCTTCGTTTATATGTCTTCTTGCAGCGTCTACGGCGTAGCAACAAAAGACGATGTGACTGAAGAGTCTCCTGTCAATCCCCAAACTGCTTATGCGGAATGTAAAACCTTCGTAGAAAGAGATGTCAAACCACTCGCCGATGACAATTTTTCTCCGACCTTTCTGCGAAATGCCACCGCTTTTGGGGCATCCCCCAGAATGCGTTTTGATATTGTTTTAAACAACTTGGCGGGCTTAGCTTGGACAACGAAAGAAATCAAAATGACCAGCGACGGAACTCCCTGGCGTCCGTTGGTTCACGCCCTTGATATCTGTAAGGCAATTATCTGCACCCTAGAAGCACCCCGTGACATTGTTCACAACCAAATTTTCAACGTCGGAGACACCGCTCATAACTATCGAGTTAAAGAAATTGCGGAAATTATTGCCTCAGTCTTCCAAGGATGCCAGTTAACCTTTGGAGAAAATGGCTCGGATAACCGCAGCTATCGAGTTTCTTTCGAGAAGATTAACAAAACCCTACCGGGATTTAAGTGTGAATGGGATGCCCAACGGGGTGCCCAGCAGTTATTCGATTTGTTCAAGCAAATTGATATGACTGAAGACATCTTCTTGTTCAGAGGGTTCACTCGCTTGAAGCAGCTAGAGTACCTAATTCGCACTCAACAAATTGATCGAGATTTTTTCTGGAGTAAGGAGTTATTAAATCATGGCGAGCGCTAAGTGTCGTTTTTGCAGCAAATCCCTTGAGCACACCTTTGCCGATCTAGGGATGTCACCCATTGCCAATGACTACCTAACACCAGAACAGCTGCGTCGGGCAGAAAAAAGTTACCCACTTCATGCCTATGTTTGCGAAAGTTGCCTTTTGGTGCAGCTAGAAGAGTTTGAATCTCCCGATCATATCTTTGGGGATGGAGACTACGCTTACTTTTCTTCTTACTCAGACAGTTGGTTGCGTCATGCCAAAGCTTACACGGACTTGATGGTAGAAAGGTTTGGGTTTGACAAAAATCATCAAGTCATTGAAATTGCTAGTAATGACGGCTACCTGTTGCAGTATTTCCATGAAAAGGGAATCCCGGTTTTAGGAATCGAACCAGCGGCAAATGTAGCAAAAGTTGCAGAGGAAAAAGGAATTCCCAGCTTAGTCAAGTTCTTTGGGGTGGAAACAGCTAAGGAACTGGCAGCAGAGGGGAAGCAAGCCAATCTGTTGTTGGGCAACAACGTCCTCGCCCACGTTCCGGATGTGAATGATTTTGTAGCGGGAATGAAGATAGCCTTGAAGCCAGATGGCATCTTGACAATGGAATTTCCCCATTTGTTACAGCTGATGCAGCAAAATCAGTTTGACACAATTTATCATGAGCATTTTTCCTACTTCTCCTTCTTAACCGTCGAAAAAATCTTTGCAGCTCACGGTTTGACCTTATTTGATGTCGAAGAAATCCCGACTCACGGCGGTTCGCTACGAATTTACGGCAAGCATGACAATGCGGCTGAGCCAGCCATGAGCGATCGCGTCAATCAATTAAAATCCAAGGAAACCCAGGCAGGCTTAGATAAGATAGACACCTATCTGACCTTTGGAGAAAAAGTCAAAGAAACCAAGCGCAAGCTACTGACTTTTTTGATTGAAGCGAAACAACAGGGGAAAGCGATCGCAGGGTATGGTGCCCCAGCCAAAGGCAATACCCTCCTAAATTATTGTGGAGTTCGCACAGACTTTGTTGATTTTACGGTAGATCGCAGCCCTCACAAGCAAGGAACCTTTCTACCCGGCACTCATATCCCCGTCCTCAACCCCGACGAAATCCGCGAAAAACAGCCTGACTACCTGCTAATTTTGCCTTGGAACCTCAAAGAGGAAATTATGCAGCAGATGGCATTTATTCGAGAGTGGGGAGGCAAATTTGTAGTCCCAATTCCAGAAGTGCAAGTTTACCTATGATATTCACCGAAACCAAACTCAAGGGTGCCTTTATTATTGACATAGAGCAACGAGAAGATAATCGAGGATTATTTGCTCGGACTTTTTGTGCCAATGAATTTGCAGATCGTGGATTAAAGCCAAACGTTGCCCAATGCAACCTATCCGTGAACTACAAAAAAGGGACGTTGCGGGGTATGCATTATCAAGCAGCCCCCGCCAGCGAAACAAAATTAGTTCGCTGTACCCGTGGTGCCATATACGATGCAATCGTCGATATGCGTCCAGAATCGCCCACGTATTTGTGTCATGTTGGCATCGAACTAACCGCTGAAAACCGACGTGCCCTGTATATTCCTGAAATGTTTGCCCACGGTTTCCAAACCCTAACCGATGACGCCGAAGTGGTATATCAGATGAGCGAGTTTTATACACCAGGGTATGAGCGCGGGCTGCACTATGACGACCCCATCCTGGGGATTGAATGGCCCTTACCCGTCAGTGAAATTTCCGAAAAAGATTTATCCTGGCCTTTGTTCAGCTCTTATGTTCTTGTCGGGGCATAATTTTTTTCTAACTATTGAGCGAGTTGTTCGATACAGAACTACCCGCTCAATGTTTGGATAATGTAGAGTGAATGGAGCGCTACAACCCTTAAGGAAATAGCAAAGTGAACACAATCTTTTTCGATTCTGATGTTAACGATGAGGTGAGGCGAAAACATCTTTTCAACGGACAGATTTTCGTCTTCTCACCCCGTCCAAGTGCGATCGCGCTGTGCGAATTAGCTCGCGAACTCACCCAAGAAGCGTTTGGTTCTCTAGATCCACGAGAAGCACAATTTAGCCTCCCCGTCGAAAAGTTTGTGGAGATTGTCGCTCCGCTCAAGCCCAGATTTATCCATCACCCCAAGTCAAAGCAGCTGATTCGGGAACTGCTAGAGGATCTTGGCTGCGAAATGAACAAAACCTATTTCGACGTTCCGCGCATGAGGGTTGTGTGTGATGGCACCTACCTCAACGCAGGGGTTGCTTATCCGCTGCACCCGCATCGTGATACCTGGTACGCCGCTCCTCTCTGCCAGATGAACTGGTGGCTTCCCATCTACGACTATGAATCCGAGAGTTCGATGGCATTTCAGCCCCGCTACTGGAGCCAGCCAGTAAAAAATGGCTCTAGCGAGTACAACCACTATGAGTGGAACCGGGAGGGGCGGAAAAACGCCGCCCAGCACATAAAGAAAGATACCCGGAAGCAGCCCCGCCCATTAGAACACGTCGATCTCGATCCGCAGCTCCGAGTCGTTACCAAACCAGGCGGAATCATCCTCTTCTCTGGCGCACAGCTGCATTGGACAGTGCCCAACACCTCCGGACGCACGCGCTTTAGCATCGACTTCAGAACTGTACACCTCGACGATGTTATCGCTAAGGGCGGCGCACCGAATCTCGACTCCGCGCCTCAGGGCACTACGCTCAGAGAACTCATGCGGGGTAGCGATCTCACTCGCATTCCTGATGACATCATTGCGCTCTACGAAAACGAGCCACCACCCAGTGAGGAGGGGCTTGTGTTCCAACCTCCAGCGGAAGTCCTAAACTCTGTTCGTTAGAAGTTAACGAGCATTCAGCAAACACTTCCAGCTCCAGATGATGCCCTCTTCGGTTTAGGATCTCCCCCAATCCCTTTTTAAAAGGCAATTGGGGGGATCTCCGAGAGCTGAAATGACCCACTCAGATGTATTGCCATCTGATGCAGCAACTAACAATCCTGTAAAGGTCGCTAAAATCAGTGCTAACTTTACGGGTGCTGAAGCTAGTATTAAGGACGTTCGAGTTGCCCTTGATTTTTTGCAAAAGAGGCTTAAAGCTGTGAACCTCACCGATCTAAAGAGAGTTCTTAACCCTGATGATATTGGCAACGAGATGTACCAGGTGATCTCAAAGCTATATCCGATTTGCCGCAGTATTACAGGAAATGGCTTTCGAGAAACTCTCAAGATTATTCAAGAACTCATTCCTTTAGAAATTCACGAGGTACCGACGGGAACGGAAGTGTTCGACTGGACGGTTCCGAAGGAGTGGAACATTAAAGATGCCTACATCAAAAATTCCCAAGGTGAGCGAGTCGTAGACTTCCAAAAATCTAACTTGCATGTTGTCAATTACAGCGTGCCGGTTCGGAAAAAAATGCCCTTCCAGGAACTGAAAGAACACCTGTTTACCCTACCAGATACTCCTGAGTGGATTCCTTATCGAACTTCTTATTATAAAGAAACTTGGGGCTTTTGTTTGAGCCACAAGCAATTTTTAGAACTAAAAGATGAAGAGTATGAAGTCTGCATTGATTCATCTTTAGAACCAGGAAGCCTGACTTATGGCGAGTATTACATCAAGGGAGAAAGCCCAGACGAAGTTTTAATCTCCTGCCATGCTTGTCATCCATCTCTCTGCGACGACAATCTATCGGGCATCGCTCTAAGTGCCTATTTAGCAAAACATCTCAGCTCGATTTCTCTGAGATACTCTTACCGATTTCTATTTATTCCGGGAACGATTGGTTCCATTACTTGGCTGTGTTTAAATGAAGCCCAAGCCCAAAAAATTAAACACGGATTGGTACTAACATGTGTGGGAGATCCAGGCAAAGTTACTTATAAGAGAAGCCGCCAAGGTGATGCTCAAATCGATAGAGCCAGCCTTCACGTTTTAAAGCATTCGGGGCAAGAGCATGAGATTATAGATTTCTTCCCCTATGGCTACGATGAGCGGCAGTATTGTTCGCCGGGGTTCAATCTGGCTGTGGGTTGTTTTATGCGATCGCAGCACGGTGAGTTTCCCGAATACCACACATCGGCAGATAATCTAGATTTTGTGCAACCGCAATATCTGGCTGACTCATTCTCTAAATGTTTGTCAATTTTCCACGTTTTGGAAGGCAATGGGACTTACTTAAATCAAAATCCTAAATGCGAGCCGAGACTGGGAAAAAGGGGTCTATATAAAGGAATTGGCGGGCAGAAAGAGGGGGCACTGAATGAAATGGCAATTTTGTGGGTTTTGAATTTAGCCGATGGCAATCATACCTTGCTAGACATAGCAGACAGGTCGGGTTTAGCATTTGATGAGATTAGAAGAGCAGCAGATGCTTTACTAGAACATGATTTATTGAAAGAGTGTTTGAAATCAGCAGCCGTCAGCTGAGATTAATCTAAATCCTTGCATCCAAAATTGAATGTCAGCCTTAAAAGACCAAATTGCAGTTGTAACGGGAGCGAGTAGCGGAATTGGCAAAGCGATCGCTCTCGGTTTGGCAGCACAAGGAGCAACGCTTTGCTTGGTGGGACGTAATTTAGAAGCGCTAGAGGCAGTTGCCGAAACTGCTAAAGCAACTGCATCCAAAGTTCTGCTGTATCAAGTTGACCTGACACTAGACGAAGACATTCAGCAGCTAAAAACTCGTCTTGAGCAAGATGTAGGAGAGGTTGATCTGCTCGTTCATAGTGCTGGTGTTATCACCTTAGGGCAGATGAAAACCGCCTCTCTAGAAGACTTTGACTGGCAGTACCGTGTCAATGTTCGCGCTCCTTATGCGCTGACACAAGCCTTATTGCCGATGCTAACAGTTCGTCAGGGTCAGATCGCTTTCCTCAACTCGACCGTGGGTTTGAATGCCAGAGGCGGTGTGGGACAATATGCTGCGACCAAGCATGCACTGAAAGCGATCGCTGACAGTCTGCGAGAAGAAGTCAACGCAGATGGCGTGCGCGTTCTCAGTATCTACCCCGGACGCACTGCTAGTCCCATGCAAGCATCGGTTCAAGAGATGGAGGGTCGAGAATACCAGCCAGATCGCTTGCTGCAACCAGAAGATGTAGCCGCCGTGGTACTCAATGCCCTCAGTTTGCCCCGCACCGCCGAAGTAACTGACATCAACATTCGACCTTTGAGAAAAGCTTAAATTTCCTTCAAGTTCATAGAATCAAAGACACATTTGGGTAATAACCAAAGGCTTAATAGGCGTCATAATCCTCAACTTTATGTTTTCACGAGCTGAGATATCATTTGTCTGGCCTTATCTTCAGAACTTTTTATAGCATTTATAGGAGTTAAATCAGGTTTTCTATGAAAAATTACTTGATTTTCATTCTTTTAATCTTAGGGGCAGTTGGGCTAAATAGCCTTGCTGATAAATACTTAAAAAAGCGATGGAATTTATGGTTAGGCTATGGATTCCCTGTCTTACTTATGATGCTATTTTTATGGAATATTTCTAATCCCCCTGCACAAAATTTATTTGCTGACTTCGACAAAGCTTATTACCCGGCAGGTCGTCTGATACTAGAAAATCCTGCTGATTTATACCTACCGGATAAAAATTGCTTAGGACAACCAGGTTGTCCGGCTGGAACTTTTGTAAATATTCCAATAATCGCCTATTTATTTACTCCTTTTTCATTATTGAGTCAGCAAAACGCCCACGTTCTGCTGATGTTTTTAAGTGGCATTGCGATTCTCTTCACTTACTATTTACTAATCAAGCTAGGCGAACTAACAACCGAAAAACAAAAAATCGCCCTACTCGGACTATTGGCGATCAATGGTCCTCTTTATTACAATTTGCGAGAAGGAAATTCGACTCATTTTGTCTTGTTGTTGCTAATCGCAGCTTTTTTTTGCATCCAGGCTAAACGCGAAATTTGGACGGGTGCGCTCTTAGCGATCGCTGCTTTGATTAAAATTCCCTTGTTCCTTTTTGGTGTTTACTTTGTAATGAGAAGTCGATGGCGAGTAGTGGCGGGGTTTAGTGCAGCGCTACTGGCAATTGTCGGAGCATCAATCCTTTTGTTCGGTTTCGATTTACATCAGACTTGGTTTGAGATGTGCATTCAGCCTTACGCTGGAAAGCCAATCGCCGCCTACAACAGTCAGTCACTTGATAGCTTCTTAGCTCGTTTGCTAACTGACGGTGGTCTTACTAAGTGGCTGCCTCTAGAGGTAGGATTGGGGTTCAAACTGGTGCGGTACGCATTGCTCTCACTGCTGTTTGGTGCGACTATTTGGATTTGCTGGCGCTCAAAAAAACCTGTCACATTAGAAGAAGAAAATTTAGAGCTTTCTGTTGTCCTTTGTTTAGCACTGCTTACAAGTCCTATCTCTTGGACTCACTACTATCTCTTGTTGCTACTACCTTTATCTCTCTATCTAGGCAACAAATTAGCAGTCCCTAATAAACAGCTTTGGTCTAGCCTAATAATATTAGGCATTTTATTGATATCGTTGCCTGTTACCTATACTCTGGCTTACTTCAAACCAGGAAATGCTCAATTTCTGAGTTATTTAGTATCCAGGGTGTTTATCTCTCATTACTTCTTCGGCGGCATCTTACTACTGGGAGTCTTGTTGGCTGCTCGATGGCAGAATTCAAAACGCTTTCAGCAATCTCAAAGTAGTCTTGGTTCTCTGTAACCCTGCTTTGTGACCATGCTTTATGGCATTAATTCTTAAGGTGTCAGTATGATTGTTTTTGTTATACCGCTCAGAAGTCAGCAATCTTCAAATTCTTGGGAGCGCGTTCTTAAGTTATTTGAAAGATGTATCAAGTCAATCTGCAATCAAACTTCACCAGATTTTAGGGTGATTTTTGTTTGTCACAAAAACCAAAATATTGAGTTGAATCATCCTCACATTACCTACATTGAAGTAGATTTACTACCGCCAGGTCCAGCTTTAAAGAACTGCGGCTATGGAGAAATAGAAAGCTCCTGATTTGGCATATAAGTGTTTAGACAAGTTGCAAAAAGTGATGACAGGTTTCATCTATGCTCAACAGCTAAAACCCTCTCATATAATGCTATTGATGCCGATGACTGTGTAAGTAAGTATTTGGCAGAATTTGTTAATAAGCATCCTCAATCTAATGGATGGTTTGTAGATAAGGGCTATGTATATCAGGAGGGTAGCCAACTCATATATTACAAAAAATATGCTTTCAATAGATCGTGTGGAAGCTGCCGAATTGTCCGGTACGATTTGTATAATTTGCCTGAAAAGATGGAAGATGCCAAGCTAACTTCTCTTATTCGCCTTGATTCTTATAAATTAACCGAGAGCAAGCAGGGAGAAAGACTTAAGGAATTACCCTTTGAAGGTGCTGTTTATATTATCGGAAATGGAGAAAATCTCTATCCAACAGGTTTCGACACTTTATTTGGTGCTAAGGCGGGAATCACGTTAAGCCTCCGATCTCAGATAAGAGAAGCCTTCAATTATCGATTTATAACGAAATCAATTCGTAGCGAATTTGGCTTGTATAAACTGAATTAGCAATTTTAAATAAGCCTTACAATAAAAAATAGTTATAAAGCAATTTATTCATTTGACAGGTTGCGCGATCGCATTACTTCTTTTTCGCATACGTCCCAAAAATAGAGAATAATATTCACTAAGCCTAATATCTTGCTTCCATCTTCTAAAATAACTGGAGTTCCTTCACCCTTAATAGGCAATAAGTCCGCCATACCAGAGATTATAAATAAACTAAAACCGGCTAGCAACAGAATATAGGGCGTTGATAATATTCTGCGCCAAAATGCAACGATATAGCTCACTAAACCAAGACCGTATAGGGAATACATAATTACCTTTGGGATACCCACTAATAAATCCAGCGTCAACGTGAGCCGAAATATATCATCCAATAGAAAAATAGTCAGCGCGATCGCAGAGAAGAGGATAAAGGGATCGCCTTTGTGACTATGACGAATTCTTTTTAGTAAGGTAAAGCTAAATAAACAGATCGTTAAAGAGATGCACCAGAGGATTTCTGAAAAGTGAGTGAAAAGAGCCAGGTAAGGGATGTCTTTACGAAAAGGTTCAGCAAATAGAAGTTTTATGAAATTAACTCTGGCATAGTAGTCTGAACCGTAGTAGGTGCCTGCCATTTTGACATAGACTGTCATTCCCAGAAACAGTAACAGCACTAGACCATTAAGAACAAGAACGGAGCGGTCTTCTAGGATTTGCTTTTTGATGTCTTGCCAGATGTTTTTTATTTGTAAATTACGCATTTTTAGTCAAGCTTTTTGTATTAATTCTATGCTAAAAAAATGTAAAAAATAATAAATGCTTATTTTTTTTACATTTCTATGTATTTGAGTATGAATAACTTTGAACGAACTAGTCCAGGTAACTGGGGAACATCATTGATTTATCCCCGTACTGAAGCTTTCTGTACTTCAAGAAATACAGTAGACGAATAGATCGCTTGAGCAGCTAAAAAGAGTTGGAGCCACAAAGGGTTGGGGAGACAATCAAGCGAAATTCTGTAATCTAGTCATTGGGTCAGCTTAAGTTATGTTCGTTTTATCGTTACTGTTTATTTTTGCATTAGGCTTAGTATGCCTCAACCTAAAATTATTTAAAGGATCGTTAGGTTATTGTCTTTAGATCGGGCTTGGGAACCGCGTTAAGAAAGTCGGTATAGTAATTGACAGCTTCTCGCATGGCTGCTGTTACATATCTGAGCTTTTAGGGAACGCTAAAATATAACCTCAATGAGGTAAGTCTTTTAGTTTGGTTTCGGTACAGTTTTTGTCTTGCATTAAGCTAATAAAGAGCAGGAGTAACTACCTATGGCAACGAGCATCATGCAGCGTAATAATGTCCAGATGCTGGGTGATGGCAGCCAGACAATCATCTTTGCCCACGGTTTTGGCTCGGATCAGACGGCTTGGCGACATCAGGTAGCAGCCTTCGCACCTAATTTTCGCATTGTGCTGTTCGACCATGTAGGGGGAGGTAAGTCAGATTTTTCTGCCTATAGTCCGCGCCGCTACAGCAGTTTATACAGCTATGCTGAGGATTTGCTGGATTTATGTGCCGAGTTAAAGTTAACCAAGAGCATCTTGGTGGGGCACTCGGTCAGCGGGATGGTTAGTTTACTGGCAGCCTTAGTCGAGCCTGATTGCTTTAGCCAACTGATCTTTCTAGATGCGTCCCCCCGTTATCTCAACGATGTCGGATATGTGGGTGGCTTCGAGCAGTCTGACTTAGATACACTCTATGCAGCCATGTCAACCAACTACTATGCTTGGGCTAGCGGTTTTGCGCCGATCGCAATGGCTACTCAGGATAAACCTGAATTGGCAGCGGAGTTTGCTAATACGCTAGCTGCTATCCGTCCAGATATCGCGCAAGCGGTCGCTAAAGTGATTTTCCAGTCTGACCACCGAGATGATTTACCACGATTGAATGTACCAACTGTGATTTTACAGGCAAGCGATGATATTGCCGTACCGCCTGAAGTTGGTCAGTACATGGCAGATAAAATTCCTCAAGGTAAGCTGATGAATATCGCTGCTAGAGGACACTTACCGCATATCAGCGCTCCCGACGTGGTAACGAGTGCAATTGCCCAATGTATCGCCGCTTAAACTTAAATCTTCTTCGATCGCGGTTGCTGCTTTGTCCTCCTGACCGACTACCGACCTTTAGAGCCGTCCTAATCTGGCTAACCCTCTTTTTCATCGGACTGGGCGTGCTGGATGGATGGAAGCCTATGCAGATGGTCGCCCCAGTCATCTTGACAATATGCACGCTTCTACCCCTACCAGCGGTGCAAGTTGCACCCGCCGCAGGGCTTTACATTCTGTTGCTGGGACTGCTGCATGGCGATTGGCGGCTAACCCGCCAGTCACTTGAGCTGGGCAGTGTGGCTGTGTTCGGAACATTTGTAGGCTCTTTTCTGCGGGGAATCGAGTGGCGGTTGGCGTCCCAATCGGTGCTGAGTACTCTTACTAATACCGATACCAGAAATTCTCCCGATATACCGATCCGGCAAGCCCTGATCTTACTGCGGGAGTTTGTTTGTGCCGACGCAGCGATCGCGCTACGCCAACTTGATGATGTCACCGCTGAAGCCTTGGTGTGTATTCCCCAGCAGGCGCTGCCAGATCAACTGACAACGCCCACCTTGTTTGAGAAAGCGATCGCTCAAAATCGCTGTCTCTACTATCCAAACTACCCCGCTACTCCCGGTGCTTCTCATGTCTTGGTCGCTAAAGGGACTCAATCCCTCGCCATCCTTCCATTTCAGTATCCCGGTAGGGGCACGACTTTATCAGCGCCCCATAGCGGTGCAATTTTGCTGATCTGGCATCGCCAGACCAGTATCTCCCCAAGTCTGCGCCAATTTATTGAGTCGCTACTTGGCGAGTTACGCACCCTTCTACAGTTCAGCGATACCACCCTACGGCTGGAGAATCTACAAGCCCGCTTCGGTGCCATGTTAGAGACAATCCATCAGGGAGTGGTATTTGTAGATGAAAGTGGGGAGCAAGGGTGGATCAATCAAGCCG
>NZ_JAMPJZ010000044.1:0-46588 GCF_039961835.1 Trichocoleus sp. ST-U1 | reverse complement strand
GCTGACCAAGAATCCCATTAAAAAGATAAAAGCTAGAGAGGTCAAGGCTAATCCGCCAATCAGAGCACCAGTACCTCTAGCCATGAAATTATCGAACCCGTAGCGGACGCGCTCTGAAAGCGTAATTTTACTCATCTTGATGGAAGTTTCCTTGCTGCGATGACAAATAGTTTTAGGTGAGGGAGCGGAACTCCTAATTTTGGATGAATTTCAGGTTCCCTAGTACCTTTCGGTAATCTATATAAGTATTCCCAGATTTACTGGCACTACAGCTATTTTTTGAAAGTTTGTTACGAAGGGCTGAGCTGCGTACCTTTTTAGTAGAAGCGATCGCACGTTGCAAAGAATCAATTATTGACCGGATGAAACCCAGGAATATTATGAGGAGTTACTGTCGCTCGAAGACAAAATAGATAGCTTAGTGTACCGTCACAACTCACAAATGAAGCAAGCTAATTGCCTACGGAAACCAACTTCTAGTACACGATCAGATGCTGAGCGATCGCTCTCAGTTTAGGTACCGAACTGGGCGAGAGGTGTGAAAAGAGGGCTAGCCTTCACTTTGTGAATGGGAGTGCGATCGCCTCATAACACCCTTATTAGGGGAGATAGACAACTGCGATCGCCACTAGCTGTCTAATTATTAGCTGATTCCAATCGCCCTTAGGATCTCGATATTCAGCTCTAGCTTCTCTCCCAACCACAGAGAACGATCGGTGTGGTCTCCCACATCATCGCCTGTTGAGGGGTGGACAAGAATATCCAATCCCTCACGATTGAGCATCAACCAGGGGACAACCTTGCCAAATTGCTCTGGTAAGAATGCAACTTGATACATTGCCTTTGGGTGTGGACCAATCGGTTTATCATGCCAACGTCCGAGTTGCACTTCAAACCTACCGCCCAATCCTTCACGTACACGCGCCGCCACATCACGACTGGAGGTATCGAAGTAGATATGAGCATGAAAACCCGTAATCTGGGCAGTATCTTTCATAGCGCTTAGCTCCACTTTATCTAGGCGTCAACGAATCGTAATGGTTGATATTCCTCTGTGGCAGGCAATACTTGCATCATAACTGACACTCTTGTCCGTCTAGTGCGATCGCCCCTTGCCGTAGGTTGGGTTGACAGAAGGAAACTCAACCTACGGCAAAGTTTGATCCAATTCCATAATGAACAATCAGTGCGATCGCAATGAGTACGCTGTGATAGTAACTTAACAAACCTAATAGAGTTGCCATCTGCGCGACGCTTCGGTAACGCCTGCCGTAGGATGCAAGGGAGGGCTGTAGGGCGAATGCAGCAGCGCTGGACTACGTCCCGCTTCGCTAACGCTATCGCACTCTTGGTTTATTGGTAATTAACTAATTGTTGCAAATCACAAATTCATTGTTTCAAATCATAACGTTGATTATATTTCTCTTCGATTATTTGTTCATCGATTATTCCAGTAATTACTATGTGCTATTTGTTGGCAATACCCGCAATACATCAAAAAATCGACCCACACATCTTGATAGGAAAATAGTATGAGCAGCGGAAGCGGATGCCCATTTACGGGCGGCGGTCAGAAATCTCAGCCTCGTCATATGCCGTCGAACCGAGACTGGTGGCCGAATTATTTGAATCTGAGCATCCTCCACCAGCACACCCCCCAAGCCAATCCTATGGGTGAGGAATTCAACTACGCTGAGGAATTCAAAAGTCTGGACTTAGCTGCCTTGAGGGCAGATATCTACGAGCTGATGACCACCTCCCAGGACTGGTGGCCAGCCGACTACGGTCATTATGGGCCGCTCTTCATTCGGATGGCTTGGCACAGCGCCGGCACATATCGGATTGGCGACGGTCGCGGCGGCGCGGGTTCGGGTAGCCAGCGGTTTGAGCCGCTCAACAGTTGGCCAGACAATGCCAACCTCGACAAGGCGCGCATGTTGCTTTGGCCCATCAAGCAGAAATACGGCAAGAAAATTTCGTGGGCTGACCTGATGATCTTCGCAGGCAATTGCGCCTTGGAATCGATGGGCTTCAAAACGTTGGGCTTTGCTGGTGGGCGCGTGGATGTCTGGCAGCCAGAAGAAGACATCTACTGGGGTTCTGAGAAAGCTTGGCTCGGCAATGAGCGTTATGAAGGCGATCGCGTCCTCCTGAATCCCCTCGGCGCTGTTCAGATGGGCCTAATCTACGTCAACCCGGAAGGACCAGACGGCGAACCCGATCCGGTCGGCTCAGGGCGCGATATTCGCGAAACCTTTGGTCGGATGGCGATGAACGACGAGGAGACAGTCGCGCTCACCGCTGGTGGACATACCTTTGGCAAATGTCACGGTGCGGGCGAGGCGACGCACGTAGGTGCCGATCCTGGGGGTGCCACCATCATCGATCAGGGTCTTGGCTGGAAGAACGCCTTCAACACGGGTGTCGGCGTTGATGCGATCACCAGCGGTATCGAAGGCGCATGGACTCCCACGCCGACGCAATGGGACAATAGCTATCTCGAAACCCTGTTCAAATATGACTGGGAACTGACGAAGAGTCCCGCTGGCGCGTGGCAATGGAAGCCCAAGGGCGACGCTGGTGCCGGTACGGTACCCGACGCGCACGATCCGTCGAAACGGCACGCCCCCATGATGACCACGGCGGACATGGCGATGAAGATGGACCCCATCTACAACCAGATTGCGAAGCGCTACCACGATAACCCGGATGAGTTCGCAGAGCAGTTCGCCAAGGCGTGGTTCAAGCTGACCCACCGCGACATGGGACCGCGATCGCGCTATCTCGGTTCAGAGGTTCCTCAGGAAGAGTTCTTGTGGCAAGATCCCATCCCCGCAGTTGACCATGAGTTGATTGATGAGCAAGACATCGCCGCTCTCAAAGCCAAGATTTTAGCTTCGGGGCTGTCTGTCTCCCAACTGGTTTCGACCGCTTGGGCGTCGGCAGTGACCTTCCGCTGCTCCGATATGCGCGGTGGCGCGAATGGGGCGCGCATTCGTCTTGCGCCGCAGAAGGATTGGGAAGTCAACCAGCCAGCCCAGTTGGCAACGGTGCTGCAAACCCTAGAGGGAATCCAACAGGAGTTCAACAGCTCGCAGTCTGGCGGGAAGCGGGTTTCGATCGCTGACTTGATCGTTCTGGGCGGCTGCGCGGGCATTGAGCAAGCAGCGAAGAACGCTGGTCACGACGTGACGGTTCCCTTTACACCGGGACGCACGGATGCATCGCAAGAGAAAACGGATGTAGAATCCTTCGCTCCACTTGAGCCGACGGCGGACGGGTTCCGCAACTACACGAGCGGCAAACACAGCGAATCGCTCGAAGAGCTGCTGGTGGATCGGGCGCAATTGCTGTCCCTGTCAGCCCCTCAGATGACGGCTCTCTTGGGCGGCTTGCGCGTCCTGGGTGCAAACTTTGGAGGGTCTAAACACGGCGTCTTCACCCATCGCCCAGAAACGCTGACCAATGATTTCTTCGTGAACCTGCTCGACCTGGGTACGACGTGGAAGGCGACCTCTGAAGATGAGTATGAGTTCGAGGGGAGCGATCGCAAAACAGGCGACCTGAAGTGGACTGCGACCCGTGTTGACCTCATCTTCGGCTCAAACTCTCAGCTCCGCGCCCTTGCAGAAGTCTACGGATGTGTGGACTCGCAGCAGAAGTTTGTCAATGACTTTGTAGCAGCCTGGGACAAGGTGATGAACCGCGATCGCTATGACCTTCGCACAGTCTTAGCGTCAAGCTCTGCTAGGGGTTTTTAGCCTAGCGGACGCTAGACTAACCCGCGGCAATCTTGAACGCGGGTAGAAGCCAAAAACAAAACGGAGGGCGGCGTTTCAATTTGATTTGAAACGCTGCCCTCAGTTCTAGACCCTAACGCCAAAGCCACTTAAAAAGCTGTAATTGGGTTCTTGTTAGTGCCAATTTGCGAGCTTTAGCATAACCTAGAGCAGTCACCAGAACACCCAGAAAATCGAATACACAACGGCTGTTCACAGCATTGCGTAGAGTTGCATACAGAGTAGATTTAACCTCTTGATATACGTCGCTGCTGGTTCCAAAGCATAACAGCTCAAATCAGCGGCGGCAATAATCCCGAATTTAGAGCGAGTGACTCTTGACCGTCCGCTACATTTAAATAGTTAGGCCTCATTCTTTCTGATTAATGGCACCAAGTGCAGCATGTAATCTCGTTTTCCAATTGGTACACCAGCCATGCGAAGAATATCGTAAGCTGTGACCATATGGAAGTAAAAGTTTGGAATTAGAAATTCATTCACGTAGGCATTACCAGATAACTCGACGTAGAGGTCCTGACTCAAGTTAATGCGCGTCACCTCAGCTAGCTTTGCATCTTCAGCGTTAACACCCAAAAGAAGTTCCTTAGTGTTTGCTATGTGTTCGTATGCCTGTGTGAGAGCTATGACGTCTGGCTCTAGATTATTCGCAGGTTTGCCATCACACCACAGAGCAAAGTTGCGTGGTTGATTGCAGGTGAAAGCAATCTGTGTACCGAAGGGAAACATATCAGCTGCAATGCGCTTTTGAAGAAACGACTCGTCATCACAAAAATGAGTCTGAGCTGACTTCAAGAGATGCTCAAGAGTCGCTAAGCGGCTTTGAAAGAGGGTTCGGATTAAATCTATATTCTGGCTTTGCATTTTGTGATCCCTCAAGTCTTTTCTATGAACCCTAGCTGTACTTAGAACAAATTTCAGCCTAACGCTCTTGGTCAGCGGTTGCCAACACTTTATTTAACTCCACAAGTGGCCGCTGCACTAGGGTTGTTATGCCGCGATCGCTCCAACAGATATCAATCCTCAGTAGATTGCTTGCTGCTCCAAAAAAGTTGAAGCGCTGACTCATCAACGATGTAAGCTGACTCACCATCCCTAATCACTCGTTTACCAAGCCGAGGAAAAACGCCAACATCTAAGCGTCCTGCTTCTCCACCTATCAGATATACAAGGTCTTCATCGAATGGATTACGAAGATGATGGGGTTGTTGAGGTAGCCCAAAGCCCATGAAGTCTCCTGGTTCGACTTCGTACTCCACATCTCCAATTTCCGCAATACCTCGACCCGACAAAATGTAAACCCATTCTTCTTCATTTTGGTGAGCGTGGAAAATGAAGGATTCCTTGCCTGATGGTACACGAGCAATTGTTACACCAATGCGTTTAAGACCGGCAGCACGCCCAAGGAAGCGTAAATAAATTTCTGAATTGGGGTTAAGCGGATGACGAAACTCAAATGCATCCATTGAATTGATGTCTGATGCTTTCAGCAGGGAATGTTGTTCATCAGTCACGTTGATGTCCTCCTATCAAGTTGGCAAAGGGTCTGAGCACCACAATAAAGCCTAAACTGCTCCGCAGATACCCTTCACCTGCCACCCTATCGGAACCTCAAAATAATTCAATCCTAAGCATCGACAAATAGCCTTTTGGTTGCCTCTTTACCGAAGACTCAGCAGCATAACGGTACAGTTGAGCCGATACAGATAACTTTGTGATTCCAACTAATCAATTTTGATGTTCGGCGGGTGCATGGGCGTTGTTGTACCGCGTAGTTATGGAACAAACCCAAACGAATCCATAGTTGTCGTGCTACTACTTGAGCAGGGCTATTCACCTGCAAATACGCCACAGTAACTTCTCCAACCGGAGTTCTCCCTAAAGCTTCACCAGATTCAATACTGGCCTGGAAATGCTCACTCCATTGGGATTAATTGGGACTATCCACGGTTTGCAGCTTGACTCAAAGCATTCATCGCACTGACAACTTGCTGAATTCCGATCGACTGTTGTTTAGCCGTTAGAGAGATTTGCTGACTATTCACTGTAATCGTATTGACTGCATCTACGATCTCTTCCACGGTTTTACGACCTTCATCGGATACTGCCACAGTAGCTTTCGTCGCTTTTTGAATACTGGCTACCAGTTCACTAATCTGTTCAGCCGATTTGCGGCTTCTATCCGCTAGTTTTCGAATCTCAGCAGCCACAACAGCAAAGCCCCTACCATTTTCGCCTGCCCGAACTGCTTCGACCGCCGCATTGAGTGCCAACATGTTCGTTTGGTTAGCTAAATCACTGACTAAGTTAGAAATCGCATTGATTTGAGTCGTTTGATCTCTAAAGTGTAAGATTTGTTCTCCAATTTGTTCGACCTTCGCTTTTAAGCTAGAAGCAGTTCCAGAACCGTTCTTTTGCTCACTATCATCAATCAATATGAGAACTTGGCGCGCTCCAGTTGCAGCCGCTTCAGCTTGTTCAGCCGCTTGCCGAGAAGAGGTATTTAACTCATCCATTGTGGCAGTCGTCTGATTGACCGAAATAGCCTGCTGCTCCAGGTTTCTCTGTAATTCTGTCGTTTTAGCCTCCAATTCTGTCGTTTTAGCCTCCAATTCTGTCGTTTTAGCGGCGACCTCTCGGATCATTGTGTTGAATGCCTGTGCTAACCGACCTAACTCATCTTGGCTGCTGTCATCAAGAACCACCTGAAACTCTCCATTGGCAATTCGATTCGTTGCAACAGTGATTTCTTCTAAAGGAGTTGCAATGCGCCGACGTAAAACCCAAAACACAATTGCTACAACAATCATGAGGGAGCCAAAGCCTAGAAACAACGTAAAGCGAGCTAGCGAGATCGCTTTTTCAGCCAAAATTGCTTTGGGTAAAACGGTAACAAAGTACCAATCAGGTCCCTGTAGCGTAGTGACAGCTAAGTAATTGCTCTCGTTCGGATTATCGATGACGACTTGATCGGTTGCTTTATTTGTGACCGCCTCAAAAATACGTTTTAGCTGAGTGTCTCCTGATTCAAGAATTTTAAACTCACCTTTTTGTTGCTGAATTTGCTCCATCAATTGCGGATGAGCGATCAGGCGACCATCTTTTCGAAAAATTAGGTTATAACCGCCTTCAATGTGCTCCTCGATCGTTCGCTTAAATAAATCATTCAGTAATACATCCTGTCCAAGAGTACCGATGATTCTGTCATTAGAGTAGATAGGCGTTACACAAGAAAGAATCCAGATTTTAGCAACCCCATCGATTTGAGCCCCCGACCAAACCGTTTCTCTGGCTGGATTGTGCTTCTGGTCACCAACCCACACATATTCTTCCTTGGATAAGTCAAAGCCAACGGGGGCATCCTGTGCCCATGTTGGATAATCAGGCCAGTAAATAACAGCAATATTCTCTGGCATATTCAGGTAGAGATCCGGAAAGCGATTATGCCAGGGTGGACCATAGGCATTGATTAAATCGTAGGACGTTACTACGCGACGGCGAATGTCATCATTGATTAGAACTGGCTTATCAATGAACACGCCTGCTTGCCGTTTGCCATCGAACAAGTTGGGGCGATTGCGGGTTGCCCCATCGGGAAAACGCACAAATAGCTGATCGAAGCGAGCTTTCACGCCTTCGCTATCAGTATTTTCCAAGCGTCGTAGCCACTCCTCCTTAAAGATGGCATGGTTATCTTCTGCCATTAAAAAGATACTTTGTTCTCGTTGACCTCGCTCTATTACATGACTCTTGAGTTGGTCTAACGTCTGCGACTTGAGAGTAGAAACAATCTGAAAGTAGCTAATCGCTGTTGAGCCAACAATAACAGCCGTAACACTAAACGCAATTTGAATAAGTGTTCGACGAGCAAGTGATTTTTTCGTTTTAGCTTGAGAAGATAAGGATTTTTGACTCTGAGAGCCTTGTTTTGTAGGAGAATGAAAGTCAAACATTTATAGTTTTAAGTTAACAGTTATGTTTTAGCTTAATTAAGCTGCCCACAAACTATTTAAAGTTAGTAAAAATCCTTACAATTTGAAATAATACTGAGAGTTGTGCTAATACTGAGTAAGCGGCACCTGAGACTGTAAATTATTTTGTGAAGCGGTCAAAATTAACTCAAATATTAGAAGGTCGCCTATGCCTCGCCGTCGTCGCGAAGATAGGCATTGCATAATAGAGGGCGGACATGCAGCATAAGGAGTGCTGCGCTGCTCAGCGTGCGATCGCAATTCCCGCTGAGAGCATCGGCCCCACCCCTGTTTAGGGAACCCGCCCACCCCTCGCTGCTGTAAACAACGAGTACCACTCTTCCCGCGTCAAAGCGACTTCATCGGCTAAAGCGCACGCTGCAATCCGTTCTGGCTTAGTTGACCCCACAATCGGTTGAATGCCCGCAGGATGGCGCAACAGCCAAGCAAGAACAATGGCCTCACGACTCGTCTGCTTTGCTTCAGCCAACTGACCCACGCGCTGAGCCGTCTTGCTCAACGCCGGATCTGCCTCTGCGTTGGGTTTGAAAAGCTTGCCACCTGCCAGCGGTGCCCAGGCCTGTATTAAGATATTGTGGTTGCGGCAGTAGTCCAGCGTTCCGGTTGCCAAGGCTGAGCTGACGCCAGACATGTTTGCAACAATGCCCTCGTCAATCAAATACGAGTGCAACAGGCTTAGCTCCACCTGATTGATCAGCAGCGGTTGCCCCACGCTCTTTTGCAATAGCTCAATCTGCCCCGCTGTATGATTACTGACCCCGAAGTAGCGCACCTTGCCCGCCGTCTGCAACGCATCAAAGGCTCGCGCGACTTCCTCGGGTTCTACTAGCGGGTCAGGGCGATGCAGCAGCAGAATATCGAGGTAGTCGGTTTGCAGTCTTTGCAAACTGCCTTCCACTGACGCGACGATGTGCTCATAGCTAAAGTCGTAGCGCTGGGGGTCGCTTGGCTGAGGATCTCCCGCGAAACGAATACCGCACTTCGACTGAAGCACAATTTGCTCACGCAAACCTGGCGAGGCTTTGAGCACATCACCAAACACCTGCTCTGACTTGCCCCGCGTGTAAATATCTGCATGGTCAAACAGGGTAATGTCTGTTTCCAGAGCTGCCTTAATGGCCCGAGAGGCACTTTCCCGCACATCTGTAGAAAGCGGTGTATCATCCCAAGTGCCGCCAATATTCATGCAGCCATAGGCAACTCGTGAAACTCTCAAATCAGTGCCCGACAGCGTGTAGGTATGCATCAGCGTCTAGAGCTAGGTGGAGCGATGAACAGGTCACTCTGTCCCCATCCTACTGGCGGTCACAGCATCTGCCCACTAATTAGGAACACACTTTTAGGTCAACACTAAACAACTGAGAAAAGCATCTTTATACTCAGAATGAGCGAGAGAACGGCGAATATCTTCTTCAAATGAGTCTCAGGTAAACGATGAGAGTAGCGAGCACCATAGGGAGCCGCAATCGAACTTGCGATCGCGATTACTAAAAATGCTGGCACATAGATAAAGCCAATCGTATAGGGAAGGCTCAATGTTTGAGACCAGCCACTCATCATGTACCCAACAGTACCTGCGATCGCAATGGGAAATCCAATTGCCGATGAAGTACCAATCGCCTTTTTCATCTCCACATTCTGATAGCTGAGGTAAGTGACTGCTAAAAAACCACCACCCACCGCAGCAAGAGCAGATACCGAGCCAATGCCTGTCCCCGCTAGCAATAAGCCACGAAACTTAGCTGACTTTCGGCTAGCTTTCGGTCGCCAATTCAGAAACATCTGACCCGCCACCAGAGCCATAAACAGCGCAAAGAATATAGCGATGTAAGCTGAGTTGACCTTGGCGGCGATGCGGGTAATCAGAAAGGCACCCAGCATAATGCCAGGTGCCATCCCGTAAACCACTTTCCACAATACAGTTCCTTGAGCAGCATGGGCGCGAATACTTGCGATTGAAGAAATGAGCATGCAAGCCAATGTTGTTCCTAACGCCAAATGAACGACGTTATCTGCACTGATACCCTGGTTACTAAAAATGGATACTAGCAGGGGAACGAGTATTCCACCGCCACCCACACCCAGTAAGCCTGCCATAAAACCGACAAAGAAACCCAACAAGATGTACAACAACATCCATTCAATACTCAGCATATCAACCTAACTTTTTAGAATCTTTTGAGCAACCAAATCCTCTCAATTGCTGCAACTTTTCCCTTTAATCCACCAGTGATTTCCCTGCTTTCAACAGAGTTCAATTGATAAGCAGACGCATAATGGTGTTTTACTTCTGCTTCACCGACTGAGAACGGAGGGCCATCCATGAGTTGTTGATTGTATTCGTAAGAAATCAGCAACTGCGGTGCCGCGTGGGTGATTTCCATCAAGTGTGACGTATATTGATGACGCCTATTTTCAGGCATTGCAACCAACGCTGCGCGGTCATATACCGCGTCAACCGGCCCAAGAACTTCAGCAGACACATCAAAAATATCGCCCACAAATATGTCGATATCCTTGGCGGAGTAGTGGGTTAATTTACCAACTCTGGAGATTTTTGGCTTGACTCCCAGGTCGTTAAACAATTCGTTAATTGCAAGTTCGCTTAACTCTGCACCAACCACTCGATGACCACAATTAAGCAACCATGCAAGATCGCGCGTCTTGCCACACAACGGTAGAAATACACGACCGCCCTTCGCCACATTTAATTTTTCAAAATGTTCGACAAGGAATGGGTTTGCCTCACTTTGGTGAAAACCAATATCTCCTTCTTCCCATTTTTGCTGCCAAAAACTTGCTTCCATATCAACGCCTCCATTGCTCAAGGTATCCATCATCTGCCACAAACCGATCGCGTCAGCCTTGTGCTTATTTGTGTTTGAATATACGATACAACTTCAAGTTGACTTGAAGTCAAGCAGTCGTTGCACCAAGAAAATCATGGATATCACTGAGGTCTCAAAGGCTTCTGGATTACCGACCTCAACGCTACGATTTTATGAGGAAAAAGGACTGATCCAGTCGAACGGCAGAAATGGCTTACGGAGGCTCTTTGATGCCAGTGTCATAGAACGGCTCGCTTTGATTTCCTTGGGGCGTAGCGCCGGTTTCTCACTCGATGAGATTCGTGAAATGTTTACGCCTGAAGTCCCTGAAATCAATAGAACGCTGCTCTTAGCGAAGGCAGATGAGTTAGACAAAAAAATTAAAGAACTGACCGCAATGCGCGATGGTCTCCGCCATGCGGCAGCCTGCACTGCGCCTAACCATTTTGAATGTCCAAAATTCTTGCGGCTCCTGCGTATTGCTAGTAAAAATCGTTTTAGGCAACCCAATAAATTGAAGGACAATAAGCTTTAAGCAAGAGGCTCAGGAAAAGTAATGCAAGCGATATTAAATGCTTTTAGAAATGCTTAACCTAGCCCTTTACAATACGTTCAGTTAGACAATTTAGTCCAATAACACCCTAAATGCTTGCTGGCTAACGGCAAAAGTGAGCGACGGTAGATACAAGTGAAACTAAGCATGAGAGCCTTTACACTATCCGCTTCATTAAAGTGTTAGCTTGCTGTCGTCTAGAAGTTATTCAAGCCAGCGAAAAGCACGCCGTAACTCAGCAGTACCGTTATTCTCATACCAACGACCGTGGGATAGGATAACTTTTTCAGGGTTCCACTGAAGTATTCGCTGTAAGCAGCTACGTGCCTGTTCCTTTTTCCCGAGAAATGTCATTCGCAAATCCAATGGGAGTTTTCCATCCGGATCGGCAACACCCCCTAATTTAAGTAGCCAATGCAACTGCTGACTTACTTTATTTAGTTCAAAGTTTTCGATGAGATCGGCAAGGATGAGAGTGGCACTCTTGCGGTGGAAAAAGACGACTTCTTCCATAAATCGACCGCCACGAAATATTAATTGGTCTAGGTCTGCTACCCACTCACGGGGTGGTTCATCTTCCAGGTCAGCATCAAAATCCACTGCAATTTTCTGCTGGGTGGCGCGATCGCGAACACCTGGAGATGCCCATGCTACAGCTTCTGGATAAGCGCTAGCCCAAGCACCGATATGGGCGTAATGGATTTTGTTGGGCGAAATGAGGTAGCGCAGTGAACCGAGGGAGTCAATTTGAGCTTTCAGTTCGGGGGTCAATTCTGTTGGTGAATGGCACCATAGGTCACCAGTGCTCAGTCGCACAATCGTCATTCGGGTTGGGAAGGGCACCTTTGCTCCATACATTGCCATCTGCACGATGGAACCATCTACGATCCAAATATCTTCGTCAACCTGTTTCAGAAGGTTGATTGGTTCATAAAGTGCGATCGCGTCGTTGCTCATAGCTATGAAAGGAAGGTAAAGGCTTGCTGCTCTAGCGTGGGGTATAAAAGTAGGCTAGCAGTGCCCATCACCTACCGCAAGTAACCTCTGCATCAAACCGATTATCTGTTGGTAGGCAGTGTGCCTGGGCGTTGTTAGCTTGGTCTTCCTTGCTAAAGCACTCGCGGTTTTATAATTGAGTGATGCAAAAGCTTACGATTACCCAACCTGACGACTGGCATCTACATCTACGTGACGGTGCAGCGCTGAAAGCGGTTCTGCCCCATACGGTGCGTCAGTTTGCCCGCGCTATCATCATGCCGAACTTGAAGCCCCCAGTACGCTCGGTAGCGGATGCTGCGGCCTATCGCGATCGCATCCTTGCAGTGATTCCGGCTGGGAAACAGTTTGAGCCACTGATGACGCTCTACCTCACCGACAACACCAGCCCCGAAGAAATTATCCGGGCTAAAGAATCCCAGTTTGTCAAAGCGGTCAAATATTACCCAGCGGGTGCAACGACCAATTCAGACTTCGGGGTGACGGACATTCGTCAGTGCGATCGTGTCTTTGAAGCGATGCAGCAGGTAGATATGCCTTTACTCCTGCACGGGGAAGTGACGGCTCAAGATGTTGATATGTTCGATCGCGAGAAAGTGTTTATCGAGCAACATTTGATCCCTCTCAAGCAGCGATTTCCCAACCTGCGCGTGGTGCTTGAACACGTTACCACCTCAGATGCTGTGCAGTATGTCCTGTCTGCCAACAATATCGCTGCAACGATTACGCCACAACATCTATTATTTAACCGCAATATTCTATTCCAAGGTGGCATTCGCCCCCATTTCTATTGTCTGCCAATTTTGAAACGCGAGGAGCATCGCTTGGCGCTTTTGCAAGCCGCAACCTCTGGTAATCCTAAGTTTTTTCTTGGCACCGATAGCGCCCCCCATCCCCGCAATGGCAAGGAAAGTTCCTGTGGCTGTGCGGGTTGCTACTCGGCTCTGCACGCGATGGAGTTATATGCAGAAGCTTTTGAGAGCGTTGATGCACTCGATAAACTTGAAGCTTTCGCCAGTTTCTATGGGCCAGATTTTTATCAACTCCCGCGCAATACCGAACAGATTACCTTGACCAGAACGACCTGGCGCGTTCCCGATGAAGTTCCATTTACTGAATCCGGACTTGTGCCCTTACGGGCAGGTCAGGAGATGACGTGGCAAATGCTTGACGCTAGCATGGCTGAAGCTAATTGATTTGGACGATCGTGTTATAGACACGCTATTCCTTAGGTTCGGAGCTGATGGGTAAAGGTAAGATAGGTACTGTGTCGGAGGGAAATTGCGATCGCATGATTGCGCTGTGCAAGGAAGGTGAAACCCTGCTCGCATGAAAAACTGCCAGACTGAGAATAGGATGAATTTCTGAGGTTCCCTGTGAAGCTAGAGAACATATTATTCCCCGTAGGAATCCTGGTAGTAGTTGCGATCGCATTTTTCGCCTACAGTGCTACCGCCGCTCCCTTGCCAGAAGGATTTCCACCTCCAACACCAGAAGGGCAAATTGAAGTCAAACAATATCCCGCATACCGTTCTGCCACAGTTCGCTATTCAGGAGAACTCTCAATGGCAGCTAATAGAGCTTTTGACCCTCTCTATCGCCACATCAGCTCTAACAATATCTCCATGACGGCTCCGGTAGAAACCCGTTATCCAGTTAACACCCTAGAAGCCAGTGAGATGGGCGCATCCAATGAACGGGGTGAAGCACTTGTTTCATTCCTCTACCGCAGCACTGACATCTACCCTTCTGAGATTGCACAAAACATTCAGGTAGAAGATATTGCACCCATGACAGTCGTCAGCCTTGGGCTAAAAGGCAGTTACGATTACGTAAGCTACCAAAAGAACATAGAGCGATTACGGGAGTGGTTAGCGCAGCACCCAGAGTGGGCTGTCGTCGGTTCACCTCGCCGCTTCTTCTACGATGCTCCCTATGTCCCCGAACCTGCCAAGCGCAGTGAAATCCAAATTCCAATTCGTCGGGTAGATAGCTAGGGAAAAGCAACGACCTCATAGTGTTCCACTGTTGGGAACGGGTCATAGAAGTGATGCAACAAGGAACGCCACTCTTGGTACTCTGGCGATTGTCGAAACCCAATCGTGTGGTCTTCTAACGTCTGCCAGCGCACAAGTAGAATATAGCGGTTCGTGGTTTCTAAGCAACGTTGGAGTTCATGAGAGATGTACCCTGGCATGGAGGCAATGATGGTTGAAGCTGTTTTAAAAGCCGTTTCAAACTCATTAACCATACTGGGCTTAACATCAAGGATTGCAACCTCTAGTATCATGGGCTGGATGTTTTTAGCACGGATACTATAATACAAGGTGCTATCAAGTAGCGGTGGCTTTCACAGCATCGCTTTCTCTTCAGTAAGATTGGTGCAGTCGAGAGTGTATGAACGATACTCAATACATCATAAGTCCACTGAGGAAGGATTAACGTCATCGCAATTTCTTCTAGGGTGTGAATAATGCCCACTGCGATCGCAAGATTCAGCGTCAATCCTCCATAACAAAAGCCGAACAGAGCGATCGCTCTAATATATCGCTCTTGTGTCACTCCAGGAAAATAAAAATAGTAGCCAATGGATGAAAGCCCTACTCAATGGACAATCTAGCGATCGCTTGCCTGATAGAAACTCATGTCATAGGCTCAAATGCTAAACCTAGCTTGGTGTAAGGGTTTCAGCTTTCGCTCAGGCGAGAGTGACAAAAGAGCGATAACAAGCGGTGAAAACGGGTATCATTCATCAGTAAAGAGACAAAGGCTGAAACCTATACATATCAATAATTCCAACTCAGAGTTGCCCTAGGTTGCACCAACCTTCTATTTTTGCCTAGTCCTAATCGGGTTGAGTGCAGCGCTGTTGATAAATTTGAGCTGCTTTATCTGTAGGATTGCGGCGCAGGCACTCAGCAAATAATTGTTCAGCATCTCTAAGCTTTTGCCAATGGTAGAGTATCAAAGCTTCTTCAAATAGCGTTCTCGTGGCTACCTTGCCCTCATAAGTCTCAGGCGGATCGGCATCGAAAACTTCAAAAATCGATACCGCTTTTGATTTTCCCTTAACTTTTACGCGATCGATAAGACGGATAGCATACTGGTTAGAATCTGGCAAAGACTGGAAAGTTTTGTGACTAATTAACAGCGAAATCCCATATTTTTTAGTCAAGCTTTCTATCCGCGAGGCTAAATTCACTGCATCGCTAATTACCGTGCTATCCATCCGGTTTTTTCCCCCAACCGTACCGAGTATTAAAGAACCTGTATTGATGCCAATGCCAATCTTAATCGGCACGTGTCCAGAAGCGGTGCGATGTTGATTATATTCGGTAAGACGACGCAGCATATCAATTCCTGCTTTCACTGCATTATCTGCCTCGCCACTAAATAGAGCCATAATTGCATCGCCAATATATTTATCAATAAATCCTTGGTTTTCAATAATGGCTGGCTCCATGTGAGACAAATAGGAATTAATAAATGTGAAATTGTCTTGAGGGTTCATACTTTCCGATAAAGTTGTGAATTCGCGAATATCGGAAAAGAGTACCGACATTTCCTGTTGAACTTGGTCGCCTAATTTAACATCAATAATGCTCTCTTTATCCAAAATTTGGAGGAACTGGCGGGGAACGAAGCGCTCAAAAGCCTGATTGAGTTCAGTGAGATTGTTGTAGAGACGGGCATTGTCAATAGAAATAGCTGCCTGGGAGGAAAGTAGATTTAAGAGTTCTACGCGATCGGGAGTAAAAGCCTCTGTGGTTAGATTATTTTCTAAATAGATAATTCCTGCGAGTTTACCTTGATGTTGGAGAGGGAAGCACAAGATTGATTTAGGCTTATGTACTTTGATATAGGGAGAATGAGCAAATTTAGGGTCATTAGCAGCATCATTTAAGACTACACTTTCCTGCGTGCGAGCCACATAGTTAACAATTGTGTGAGACATTAGAACTTTATCCTCAGGTTCCCATATAGACTGGACGGGGATGGACTGCAACACAGTCACGCCATGTTTATCCGCAGATCCTTCAGCTTCAATTAGCAATTTTCCCTTCTTTTCCAGAATCAAAAAGCCCGTTTGCGCTCCGGCATTCTCAATAATAATCCGCATCAATTTTGCCAGTAATTTATCTAGCAGAATTTCTTCAGATAGAGTTTGCGAAGCTTTCATGATTGCGATCAAATCCAGTTCAGAGGAAGTGCTACTTCCTGTTGTGGTAGGCGGCGTAGATAGCTTAGTGCTAAGTGTTCCCCTGTTCGAGGGCTTTCTTTGTAATAAGTGAGGATAGCGCGTATCTAAATCGTTAACTTTAGCTGTTGCACCCCAGCGGAGATAGCAATAACGGGCATCTTGCATATAGACTTGCGCGATTTTATCTTGATCTAAAGCGAGATAAAACTTAGCGGCGAGTTCGTGCGCTAGTGCTTCTTCATTGATGTATTCATGTTCTTTAGCAAGAGCAATAGCTTTTTTGTAATAGTCCATTGCCACAACCTCTGACCCTTGAACTCGGTTTCGTTCTGCTTCTACAAGATAAAATTTATGTAAATGATTCATTGGGGCATGATGCGCCCATTTTTTTAGCTTTTTTTGGTTAGATTGCACCTTTCCAGATAGGCGTTTTTGCTGGAATTTTGAGGAAGAAGAATACACGGCAACTCTTGCAAGCGAATCGTAAAAGTAAAATAACGTAGTAGTCAGCATCCCTGCTGCACTATCTATATATTTTTCCGCTAGTGCCGCATTGTCCAGCGCTTCCTCGTACTCTCCAAATAGGTAACAAAGTGTCAGTTTTTCAAGATATGTATGAAAAAGTAGGGTTTGATCATTCGCCTCAACATCAAGGGGCAGTCTTTTCGATTCGTCATAAACAGCACCAATTAAACGGCAGGGATTTTTCGATTGCCCCATCAAATTCAGAACCCTCTGCCGATTTAGATTAAGGTAATGAAAGTTTCGCTCTTGCTTTAATTTTTGGATAGTATCACTGTATTTGGCTGCCTCCCGCTCAACAACAGCTAACTCCTGCCCTATGCAATAGGAATAGTAGGAGTTCCATAATAGGGAATATGTCCCATATTCTAAATCTCCTGTTTCTAGTCCGCTCGAATAGGCGAGCAGTAAAGGCTGTAATGTCTGCCTTCCATGCTCCTTCCAATGCCTAATAAAGTAATTAACAATAGCGACTGTTCTCGCTTTTACTTTCCGAGCATTGAGCCGCTCTAATAGACTTAAAGCTAGGTTGCCAAATTTATAGCCGGATTCAATGTCTCCTAATACTCCGCAAAGAATCAACCCATAAGCTGCATACATCATTGCCGAGAAGGAAGCATTACCGTATTTGACCGATATATTGATACCTTTAAAAATAACCAGCGGTAATAGGTTAGGAGCAGCTATATAGGAAGCAGAACTTATAATCGCTAGAATACGAATTGCTGCCAACTGCTCAGGAGCAGTCATTTCCGGTAAGTTGATTAAGTCCTCAATTCGTTTCCCCAACAAGGCTAACTTTGTCCCTGTCAAACCGAGTAAGACATCTAAGTTACTGGGCTTTTTAGGCAAACTTACTCCCAACAGCTTCAGAACTGTTAGTCCAGTATCGACTGCTTCTAATGGCTTGTTCTGCGTTAGATAAGCAGAGATTTTAACTTCATAAACTTTCACCTTATCCAGTAGTCCTTTGCCCTGTTGCAGCACGACTGGAACTAATCTCTCCATTTCATCGAATTGACCGCACAAATAGGCGGCTTCTGCGGCTTCTACATACAGAGCAAGTGTAGTATCGTACTGCGTCTGCCAACTTGACCCCCCTTCACTTCCCACGCCAGTTGCTACAACGGGGGAGACCCCCGCAACGCACTGGCTCCCCTTGCTAAGGGAGGACTCAGAAGGGTTCAACAAATCTAAGCCGACTGTTAGGTAGGTAAGGGCGGGTTGATAAGCGGCTGAGGCTTTTGCTTTCTTGCCAGCTATTAGGTTTAACTTTGCCAATTCATCTCGTTTCTGCTGGTTTTCGAGCAGGTTGCTGCCGAAATTCAATTGATTGACAATATCAAAGATTTTTTCCTCTTGCTGCTGGGGTGGGGTACTATTCAGCAGCAGTTGACCGATTTGTAGATGGTAGGCTTGCTTGCGGTGTGAGGGAATGAGAGAATAGGCGGCTTGTTGGATGCGATCGTGGACAAACCTGTAAGCTACCTTCAATTCATTCGGATTTCGGTCTGTTTGCAGAAATTTGTAATCATCTCCCACTGGAACAATTAGACCTTCTCGCACGGCTGGCCAAAGTTCGTTTGCCGTTTCTTTTTGCGGCTTTTTACCTACTCTTGAGAGAGTTTTTAAATCGAACTGGTTGCCGATACACGCAGCCGTTTTTAATACTTCTTGTGTCAGTTCTGGTAGCTTTTGAATTTTTTGAGTCATCAACTCAACGACATTATCAGTAATACCTCGTGCTTGAATTTGATCTAAATTCCACTGCCAACTGCTACTGAGAAAATCGAAATCTAATAGGTTTTCTGTATAAAGCGACTGGAGAAACTCTTTCAGGAAGAACGGATTACCCTGAGTTTTGGCAAGCACTAATTCGGCTAATGGCTTTGCCCTTTCTGCGTCGCATTTAAGCGTATCGGTAATTAACTGATTGATACAAGTTAAATCTAACGGCGAGAGCAAGATAGAATTTACAGTTGCTCCAGATTTTTGAATATCTGATAAGGTTATTTTTAAGGGATGGGCTGCACTGACTTCATTATCCCGATATGCCCCAATCAGCAGTAGATAGTTCATATCTACATCGGTCATCATTAGCTGCATTAATTTTAGAGTAGCGGCATCCGCCCACTGTAAGTCATCTAGAAAGATAACTAAGGGATGCTCTTGTTGACAAAAGACCTGAATGAAGTTTTGAAAAACTAAGTTAAACCGATTTTGGGACTCAGTTCCTGCTAGCTCTAGGACGGCTGGTTGCTTGCCAATAATCAGTTCGATTTCGGGGATGACATCAATAATAATTTGTCCGTTTGCTCCTAATGCTGATACGAGTTTGTCACGCCATAGGTGCAGTTGTTCGGATGTTTCAGTTAGCAGTTGTCGAACTAATTCTCGAAATGCACTGACGATAGCACTGTAAGGAATATTTCGTTGGAACTGGTCAAATTTACCAGAAATGTAATAACCGCGTCGTTCAGTAATTGGTTTATAGATTTCTTGAACTAATACTGATTTACCAATCCCGGAATATCCAGCAACGAGCATAAGTTGGCTAGTACCATGAGTGATTCGCTCAAAAGCTGCGAGTAACGTTTCAATTTGAGTTGACCTACCATAGAGCTTTTGCGGGATTTGAAATTTATTAGAAATATCCTGTTCACCTAAAACAAAATCTTCAATTTTCCCATCTGTTTCTAGTTGCATTAGACATATCACCAAATCATCTCTAATGCCTAGAGCATTTTGGTATCGTTCCTCGGCTGTTTTCGCCAGGAGTTTCATCACGAGTTCTGAAACGACCAGAGGAATTTCGGGATTAATTATATGGGGTGGGATGGGTTGTTTAGCAATATGACAATGAACCAACTCCATTGCATCGGTAGCGTCAAAAGGCAATTGGTTTGTCAATATTTTATAAAAGGTAACTCCCAGCGAGTAAAAATCAGTGCGGTAATCGATTGCTCGATTCATCCTGCCTGTTTGTTCGGGAGAAATATAAGCTAACGTTCCTTCTAAAACATTAGGGCTTTTTAAGGCAGTGTTTTCCCTAGACAAGACTGTGGACAAGCCAAAGTCAATAATTTTTAATTCTTCGGTTTGAGAGTTGAAAACAATATTGGACAGGTTAATATCTTTATGGATAATGTTTGACTGATGAATCCTCCCCAGAGTTTCAGCGATCTGAATAGCGATTTGGAGAAATTCTAATAAGGTAAACTGTCTTTTTTCGAGTAATCTCTCTAAGGATTCTCCACCGAAATCCTCTAATAACATTACCAACGTGTTGTTATGTCGGAGTAGCTCGTGAGCTTTAACAACTCCTCCTATCTCCAAGCTGCGAGTGATTTCATATTCCTGCTGGTAACGGACAAGTTCGGCAGGGGTAGGATAGTCTTCTTTGAGGACTTTCAGGATCAGCGGTTGGTTATCTTGTTCTCTAATTCCTCGGTAGACCAGGGAATTGGCACTTTCGTAAATTTGGGCTAAAACTTTAATTCCAGGGAGTTTAATCATGTTTGGGTCTCCATTTTTGGCAGTCATGAACTTTACGGGCGATGGTCAACGACTGCTGATGGTACTCAATCGCCTTGGCCGAGTTGCCCAGGGAAGCGTAAACATTTCGCCAATTACCCAATGCTGACCCTTCACTTTAACGGTCTTTAATCTCTCGGTAGATAATCAATGTCTGTTGACAACACTCAAGGCTTCTTGAAATTGACTTGTCTGACTCTAGTGATTTCTTTGCTCCAACAACTTAGTATCGCAGCCAACAGGCTAGTATTTTTTCTAATATTCATCTAAGGATCGAGGATATATCGCTCTTTTATCACTCTCACCGGAGCGAAAGCTGAAACCATTACAGCAAGCTAGTTTTAGCATTTGAGCCTATGACATGAGTTTCTATCAGGCAAGCGATCGCTAGATTGTCCATTAAGTAGGGCTTTCATCCATTGGCTACTATTTTTATTTTCCTGGAGTGACACAAGAGCGATAACTGCGATCTCTCTTGAAAATAGGGGTCAAGGGAGATGTCAGCCTAACCTAAACAGGTGGATGAATCGGATAGTCAGGTTGCGACTGGAAATGTTCTTCTATTGCCGCCATCACCGCTAAAACAATATCTTCACGCCAGTGACGCGCTGCAACTTGTACACCCACAGGTAACCCAACACTCCCTTGTTCTACTTTGGAAGCTGTTTGCTCACTTAACTGTGTACTAAGTAAGCGATCACTTTCTTCACCCGGACGCACCCGCGTGACGGATACCACGCCTGCGGGCATACCCAGTAAATTGTACGGGATAGTATAAGTCGCATCTTGGAGTAAATAATTACTACTGCCATGAGTCAGTGCTGGCAGAGCGCAAACTGGAGAGAGTATCGCATCCAATTGTTTAGCTTCCATTGCTGCCATAAAAGCTGCACGGTAGCGGTTACGTTCATCAATCGTTTGCCAATATTCGCTGACGGATACTTCGCCCATATAAGGGAAAAGCTTAGCGATGAGCGACTGACCCATCAATCCAGAAATTGCGGCAATAACTCTGAGTAAAGGTTTTGGCAGAGAAGCTGTTTGAATGGTCTGATTAATTTGTGGATGCCGTTTGCTGTTACCTAACTGCCTTTTCGAGGTTACTAAGCCATCTGCACCATAGAGTTGGAGGTATAACTGTAAAGCTTTAAGCAAGTCTGGAGGTGTCCACTCTTCGACGATCGCACCACGTTTTTCAAGCGAAACAGCAGCTTCTCTCACCGCACGTCGCACGGCAGGGGAAGGAGTAATGATGCCATTGTCAGTGAAAAAAGCGATTCGCAAATTCTCCACTTTGACATCAGACGGTTCGCGCCAAGGTACGGGTGGAATACTGGGGTCAAACGCTTCCTGTCCCGGTACCGCCAGAACTTTCATCGCCAGGTTCAAGTCAGCGACAGTCCGTGCCATTGGGCCGGGTTGTGCCAGTATCGCTTCTTGACCGGGTAACAGGGGTATGTGACCGACCATCGATAACCTATTCGATGTGGGTTTCAGGCTGGAAATCCCACAGGCATGAGCAGGCATCCGAACGCTGCCGCCAATATCACTCCCCAAGCCAAAACACGAACCCAAAGCCGCGATAATCGCCGCCTCACCACCACTGCTTCCCCCTGGAGAGCGTTCCGGATTCCAGGGATTCACGGTGCGACCGTAGATGGGGTTATCCGATTCGTTCGATGCTAGCAACTGGGGGACATTGGTTTTACCTAAAATAATCGCTCCTGCCTGTTGCAGTCTTTTGACCAGTGGCGCATCCTGCTTTGCCGTTTGACTGAGAGCAGAGATTCCCATGTTGGAGACAGTTCCCGCTACATCAAATGACTCTTTGATGCTGATGGGTACTCCGTGTAATAGTCCCAGTGTTTCTCCCCTAGAACGAGCTTCATCAGCAGCTTTTGCTTGCGATCGCGCTTGCTCAAATAGAGGGATAATAACAGCATTTAAGCGAGGATTAACCTCTTCAATGCGTTGAATGTGCGCCTCAACGACTTCACTGGCAGAAAGTTCTCCAGCCGCAATTTTTTGAGTAATTTCTGTGGCGCTACTGCCAACAATAGCGGAAGGAATTTTGACGGTATCCATTGACCACTCGCTTGATAACTCTACATTACTTAGAATTACCTTTCTACTCCAGAGCGTCTTGTAGATTCGTCCAATTTTTTGTACGTTCTTGCTATCCTTGTCGAATATGTCTGGGAGTCACGCCTAGTAGACGTTTCAAGTGACGGTTGAGATGGCTCTGGTTGGCAAAACCAACGCTGTAAGCTACCTCAGCAATGGTGAGTTCTCCGTTGAGGAGTAATTCTTTAGCGCGTTCTACTCGATGACGAATCACATATTGATGCGGAGTCAAGCCCGTTGATTGTTTAAACAAGCGAGTAAAATAATGGGGGCTCATCTGCACGATTTTCGCCAGTTCCGCTAAACCTAAATCTCGGTCGAGATGGTCGTTAATGTAGTCAATGACTTGCCGTAATTGGCGTCTGGAAAGACCGCCATTATAGTCACGTAGAATAGGTTGGCGTGCTGAGTAGTTTTGTAACAGGTGAACCGCTAGAGCATTAGCCATCGTCTCAGCGTAGAGACGGCTCCCTTGAGGATTGTTTTCTAACACTTGCTGAAGTGCAAGTCCTATTTGCAGAACTAGCCCATCAGATGTGGCAAAGTGGGGCACGAGTTCAACGTTAGAAGGTTCAGCCGATTCGTCAACAGCACGGGCGAAAACATCCGAAGCAATAGCGATAACAATAAAGTCATGTTCTGCATTCCAACAAGAACGATGACCAACCTGGGCAGGAGTAATAACAATATCCCCTTCAACGACTCGCTCGTGATGAATTCTCCCGTCTAGGGTTCGCCGTGCCTGAATTGGAGCCTCGGTTTTTGGGAAAATGAGAAGACCATGCCAAAAGAGACTGCAAACTTCAGGAGATTCAAAGGCGGGTGTGCGGAAATGTCCCAGGAAAATGCCATTCCAACCCGCATGAAAACTGGTGAGAATTGGCGAGCGATCGCAGATTTGGATGAGATCGTCTTCGTTAGCGATCGCTCTAGGTTTGGCTTCTGGCATGGGGTGAACTCATCCCTACATGCCTAGTGTATCAATATCGATCCCCTAGTTCATCGACACAAAAAGCCGCAGGCGCACAAAGATTCCATCAGAAAGATGGAGCAGCTTCTGCAATACAACTAGGAATTCATGAGAGCCAAACCGAAGGCTCCCAATCGCTCTGCGCCTTCTGAAGGCGTGGAGGATCGAGAGTTGTTGTGGATGTGGTTGCACGCCAAAAGCGATCGCACTCACCCAATACGAAACAAGTGCGATCTCTAGAGATTAGAGGAGGCAGTCTAACAGCTAGCCAGATTTTCTCTAGGCTACGGCTTGCTGAAAACTTTCTTGGAGCATTTGGGCGATCGCATCAGCGGGGACAGGACGGCTAAAGTAGAACCCCTGACCTTCTTCACACCCCCGTCTTTGCAAGTAGTCAAGCTGTTCTTGGGTTTCTATGCCTTCTGCTGTAATGTTCAACCGCAGGCTCTTTGCGAGGGCAATGATGGCATCGGTTACGGCGGCGCTATCAGGATTAGATGTCACATCCTGCACAAATGACCGATCGATCTTGAGCATGGTAACGGGAAAGCGCTTCAAGTAGTTCAGAGAGGAATAGCCGGTGCCAAAATCATCCAAAGCCAGCAAGATACCCAGGTTTCGTAATTGCTCTAAAGTGTTAACAGATCGCTGAACGTCCCCCATGAGGAGGCTTTCAGTCACTTCTAGTTCTAGGTAAGATGCTTTTAACCCGGTTTCCTCAAGGGTTTGGTTGACGACTTCGACTAGATTTGGTTGTTCAAACTGTCGAGCTGACAGATTTACCGATATCCGAATTGGAGGGAATCCGGCAAGCTGCCAAGCACGAGTTTGGGCGCAAGCAGTTCGCAAAACCCATTCCCCAATTTGCACGATCGAACCATTTGCTTCTGCAATGGGAATAAACTTAGCTGGAGAAACCAACCCTAGCGTCGGGTGCTGCCAGCGAACCAGGGCTTCCATTGCCGTGATTTGTCTGGTATGCAAATCAATTAAGGGTTGGTAATAAACCACCATTTCGTTGCGCTCAACCGCTCCATGTAATTCATTTTCTAATACCAGTCGTTCCTGCAACTGAGCATTCACTTCTGGCGAATAGAACTGATATTGGCTACGTCCTTGTTGTTTCGCCTGATATAGCGCCAGACGAGCCTGTTGCAACAGTTTATCCACACCATTGCGATCTTCTAGGTCATTAATTGCGATACCAATACTGGCGGTAATCCGAATCGAGTTTCCCTCTAAAAAGAAGGGTTTTGCCAGCGTACTTACTAGCAACTGGGATAGCTTGATCGCACTCTCAAAGCAGGGAATTTCCGTTAGCGCGATCGCAAATTCATCTCCACTCACATGAGCCAAAATCTCTGTTTGACCCATACAGGTTGTCAAACGTTGGGCAACTGCTCTTAACAGCAAATTTAAGGTTTCCCGATCCAATGTATGACTCATATCAGTGAAATCGTCGATACCCAACAAAAGCACTGCTACCAGCCGCTGGTTGTTTTCAGATTGGGATACTATCTGATGCAAGCGATCGCACAATAAATCCCGATTAGGTAATCCAGTCAGTCCATCGTAGTTGCTGATGTAGTGAATTAATTCATCTAACTTATGAAGAGTTTGTGAGGTATCTGCCATTAATGTGCCTGCTTCATCGGCAAATTCTGTAGGCAGTTCGGGTAACTTTTTGGTATTCAAATAGTCTTGTAATGCAGCAGATGTCAAAATGACTGGGGCGAGGAGGTGGCGTAGTGCATACAGAGTAGCTGCTGTACCCACTAAGGTAGCCAACAGAGCAATCACCAGCACTCGCACTGTCATTTCCCAGGAATAAGAGTTTGAAATAACGAAAGTTATCAATAAGGTTAAAAGTGGTACGTGAGTGCCTAAAAATGCCACCAACATAATTTTGGCAGTATAGCTTTTCTTAAGCAGTCCGAACCGAGCTAGAAAGGAGTACAGGGCAAGCTTGCAATTGAGTTTCATAGATGCTGCTCAAGGGTTAAAAGTTGGCAAATTACTTACCAAGTAATATGGCAGAACCATATCTGGCATTTTGGAGATATAGAGGACTACTTCCCTTTCAAATCAACCGATGCAAGGTTACATTTATAACCTTAAATATGGTATTCACCGAAACCAAATTTTAGATTTTTGATACATTTCACTACACAGTACATTTTTGAAATCATAAATGTTCACCGTATAATCACTGATTTATAAAAAAATTAAGAATAAATAAAGCTTTGATCTCCGAGAAATTAGGGAAAGTGAAAGCGATCGCCAGAGTTTAAGTCACTCAGTGTAATGCTTTGAGCGTGGGACGACCGGGAAAGATTGCGATCGCATATACAGCATTTTTCAGTTAGGTGGAATAGATGGCGGTTCTAACGTTCGATAGAGGCTTTTTAATTGCTATGCCGCTATAGATGTATGGCACCCAAACGAGAGTTGCTATAGATTTCCGGTGACTTCGATGCGGTGGGTAGACGAGGTATTGCCGTGGGTGGGTTTCCTCGCATCTTGCAACCTGGTGATTGAAACCGCACAGCGATCGCAAGCACACAAACAAAACCTGGCTACGCAGGTTATAAAATCCTTGATTTTCGGTGAGTCTGCGCTTTTAAAGCTGGGAATGCGATCGCCCCAGAATTCTATTGTGAGGGCTTACGGCTTAGTGTTACGGCTTAGTGCAAGATGCGATCGCGACTTGAGTGAGGTGTGAGGCGACTGTTATGCAAAGCAGCTCGCCCTTGAGGATTGCAGCTTTTTTCTATCAAATCTTCGTTAATCTTAGTCAGGAGAGACTTTTCTAAATACGGAAGGGTGAATTCTATTGGTTCAGCAATCAGAACTCCAAAACAAGTCATCAATGCAGCCGCTTCAGCGCGTGCTGGGAAGTTTAAGCGCCTACCGTTGGATCTCGATAGGGGCGTTGCTCAGTTCCTTGCTCTTAACGACTGCTTATGCCGTCACTCCCCAACTGTTTCGCTGGGGAATCGATGGAGGGATTGCCCAGCGAAACCTCCAAATTGTGTTCTACAGCGCTGGATGGATGGTCGTTGCTGCGATCGCGCGTGGGTTGTTTAACTTTGGACAAAGCTTTTGGGCAGAAACCGCATCTCAAGGGGTTGCCTACGATCTGCGGAACAAGATTTTCAGCAAGATTCAAAACCTCAGTTTCAGCTACCACGACCAATCCCAGACTTCGCAACTGCTAACTCGCGTCACGAGCGATATTGAGCAAATCCGCACGTTCCTGAGTACGAGCCTGATGCAGGTGATCGGTGCAGTCATCACGCTTCTAAGCATTGCCACAATCCTGCTGTTAATGAACTGGCAACTGGCGCTGATTACGCTAACAGTCGTGCCAATCTCAGGATGGTTGTTGGCGCAATTTCTCACCAAAAATAGCCGGTTGTTCGGGCAAGTTCAGGAGCAACTCGGCAATCTGAATACTGTATTGCAAGAAAACTTGCTGGGCGTGCGAGTAGTAAAAGCGTTTGTCCGAGAATCAGCAGAAGCAAAGCGTTACACGACGCTGAATGATGCTTTGATCGTGACCAACATGAAGACCATTCGCGCCATCCGCGATACTTTTCCGTTCATCTTTTTGCTCAGTAACTTGGTGACAGTCGTTGTCATCGGTTATGGGGGTGCAGAGGTCATTGAAAATCGGTTTTCAATTGGAGAATTGGTAGCGTTTAACTCTTACTTGCTGTTGATTCTTCAACCCGTTTTATTAATAGGATTTGCGGCTCCCGCGATCGCGCAAGCGGCAGCATCTGCCGAACGAGTCTATGAAGTGGTGGATGCAGAGATTGAAATTCGCGATCGCCCTGGTGCTGTCCCTTTTGAAACTTGCGGCGGTAGAATTACATTTGAAAATGTCTCGTTCCGCTATCCAGGAGCCACCACAGAAGCCCTGAAAGGTGTTTCCTTTGAAACTAAACCGAAAGAACTCATCGCCATTCTGGGGATGACTGGTTCCGGGAAAAGCACAATTATCAACCTGATTCCGCGCTTCTATGATGTCACGGCGGGATCAGTTCGCATTGATGGACGAGATGTGCGAGATTTCACCCTAACAAGTTTGCGATCGCATATTGGCATCGTATTTCAGGAAACTACGCTGTTCTCTGGCACCATCCGCGAAAATATTGCTTATGCTAAGCCTGATGCAGACTTGGAGCAAGTCATTGAAGTCGCAAAAGCTACGCAAATGCATGACTTTATTACCAGCTTGCCCGATGGTTACGAAACGATAGTTGGAGAACGGGGTGTAGGCTTATCGGGCGGACAAAAGCAACGGATCGCGATCGCTCGCACATTGCTGACAGATTACAGCATTCTCATCCTCGATGACAGCACTTCTGCCGTAGATGCCAGAACCGCTGCCCAGATTCAGGAGGAACTTGATCGCCTGATGCGCCAAAAAGCTTGCACGACCTTTGCGATCGCTCAACGCATTAGTACCGTGCGGAATGCCGATCGGATTTTGTTGATGGATAAAGGACGATTGGTAGCGCAAGGAACCCATGAAGAGTTGATGCAAAATAGTCCCCTTTATGGGGCAATTTTGGAGTCCCAGGTGAAGCGAAAGATTGAAAGTGGAGCAATTTAGTCTCAAGATAATTTGAATGTCACCTTGTTCGGGTTGTCTGTGGGACAATGCAGGAACTCAGCTTAATTCTCCGACCAAATAGGCAGAACTGTACTACTCTTGCGTAACAAAGTTATATGAGTAGTCAGGATGAAGATTGTTCAAGAGGTTTCCTTAATCAGCGTTGGCAGTTTTGAAGAATCAAGCGATTGGTCTATCATTCGCGCTGAAATTCGTGATGCTGTCTCTCTAATCGTTCATCCTCCTGGTACATCAAGCTTTACAATCAATCCAACTAAGCATGGTAATGGCGTTAAGCCAATTAAACAAGCTTGCACGATCGCGTTGAGGGACAGATACGGATGGAGGCTAGAAACTTCAATTAACTATGCAACCCGCTCGCCAGGAAAGGTAGATGCCACAAAAGTCATTGACAACCACCTTTTTGCTCTTGAGTGGGAAACGGGTAATATCTCCTCAAGCCATCGAGCAGTCAATAAAATGGTTCTTGGATTGCTACGTGGTGTTTTTCTAGGAACTGTTTTGGTACTCCCAAGTAGAAAACTCTATCCTTACCTAACCGATCGGATTGGCAACTATGAAGAGTTGGAGCCATACTTTGATGTTTGGCGGGCAGTCAGGATAGAAGAAGGTTTTCTAGCAATCTTTGTAATTGAACACGATCGAGTAGATAACAACGTACCAACGATTACCAAAGGAACAGATGGTCGTGCATTAGTCTGAATCGTTCTGCACGGAAGCTATGTAGAGTAAGGAATTGGCAGTTGTGATGCAATAGTTTTGCGTTGCTTCAATTTCTTGCTTCCCCTTGCTGATTCCCATTCCTCTATAATTCCATTAACCAAATCAGTCAATCGTTCTACTGCTGGCTCTGTATCCCCAATTTCTGAACCAATCCAGTAACGGTGTAGTTTTTCTGCTGCGTAAAATGTAGTACCAGAACCTCCAAATGGATCAACCACAATCTCACCGGGATTAGATGCCATTGCAATAATCCGTTCTAACATAATGGGAGCCAGTTCGTTGGGGATTCGTTTTTTATGCCGACGATGCCGAACTGGTGGAATATCAGTCCACATTTCCTCGGTTAATGTCCATAAAACTTCACTAGAATCAGGCTCAGGGGCATCCTCCCAAACATCCTCTGGCATATCCCAGACATCCATTAAGTTGATGCCTTTTTCATTGAGCTTTTTTCGATGTCCGCCATAGTCACGAATTTCTCCGCCACAATGCCGACAAACTTGAATGGGTGTGTAAACTTTGTTGAAGACTGCTGGTTCTCCTTTAGTGTAATAGAGTAATCCGTAGTGAGCGGGAGACATCTTTTTACCACGAGGAAAAGCTTTCGGCATTCTGCAAGCAATCCAATGCCGAAACCACATTCCTTTCTGATTGAGGTATGCACCATACTCTATGCACCATTTAGGTAGGTTGAATACAAATAAACTTCCACCAGGTTTAAGTACTCGGATGCTCTCCCCCAGCCACTGTTGCGACCAGACTAGATATTTGTCTAACTCCATCCGATCGCTTACTCCTTCACCGTATTCTTTTCCAAGATTAAAGGGTGGATCGGCAAATACAAGATTTACAGACTCATTAGGCAATGCTGACAGAAGTTTAAGGCAGTCTCCTTGATAGAGGATGCCATGCTCACTAATGTAAACCTGTTGTAATTCTTGTTGAGTTGCAACATCAGTTGCAATCAGTTGAAAAGGAAGCATTTATCTAACCTTTAGTACATTAGTATAGCTTGAGCCTACAAACTCTATTGTCCTTTGTCAATAGAGTTTGGTTCAGAAGTTGTACTCCGTGGCTGATAGGGTTTCCCCATAGGTTGATTCTTATATCTCTCTACTTCAGCAGCTTCTATGTAGTAGTAACGCCCAAGTTTGTGAGCTACAATCTGACCATTCTTAATCAGGTCGTGAACTCGCTGACGAGTTACGCATAGCAGCAAAGCTGTTTGAGCTACAGAAAGTAAGTCAGGGCTGTCCTTTGAAGCAAGGTCTGTCATACGATAAGCTAAAAGGGTGCTTTGATCTCACAAATCCTTCGTCAATATTGCATTTGTGACTTCAACTATCTGTAAGCTCTTAATTTCGCTGAGAAATGCGATCGCGTATTGCTTGAGGCACATTCTCCCAGTATTGGTCTGTCATTGGTGTTGCCGGAGCGAACTCTAACCCTTCCAGTAGAACTGATTCCAGCCGTTCCTTCGCTTTTCGTGCTCGATCCTGACGGATTAACTTGCAAAAATACTCGCTGACTGTACTATAGCCACCAGGTCATAAGAATTCCTCCAAGCCTCACAGCCTACATAATGTCAAATTATGCCATAACAAATAGTGAGCTATGACGGATGTAGGTTTGAGAGAGTCCTTCCAGACGATACGATAGCGAAGTGAAAAAATAAGTTGGGAAAAAAGCATGAGAGTCCCAGGTCCCGTTGTCGCATCCGAGCAAAAAGCAACTCACCAACTCTCAACCCTGCGGCGCTTTTTACGATATCTCCGACCCTATCGGAAAGAAATTCCCATTGCCTTAACCTTAGTGGCGATTGGGGCTGCAACGCAATCCATTGGCCCCTTCTTGATTGGTTGGTCTATTGACAATCTGATTACGCGGGGAAATCTGCGGGGATTGTTATTGATGTTGGGGGTACTGGGACTGATCTACATCCTCGGTGTTTGGGCAATTCGAGGACAGATTATGCGCGTGGGTTCGATCGTGCAGCGCGTACTGGCTCAACTGCGGCAAGATATTTTTATTAAAATCCAAAGCCTTCCGATCAGCTTTTTCGATCGCAGCGAAGCGGGTGATTTGATGAGCCGCTTGCTGAATGATGTGAATACAGTGAATCAAGCGTTTGGACAGACGATTGCCCAAATGTTGGGCAACACGTTCAGCTTAATTGGCATTATTATTGCCATGCTCTCAATCGATCTGAAACTTGGTTTGCTGAGCAATTTAGCGGTGCCGTTGATGATTTTCACGACTGGCTTGTTTTCCCGCTGGGCAAGAGCGAGATTTCGCGTCACGCGGCAGACAATCGGCGATCTTTCCGCCAAGCTAGAAGAAGGGATCAGCAGTGTCCGGGAAGCACAAGCATTTAATCGCATCCAACTCAATATTGAAGAGTTTGATGTTGTCAACGCAGCCAATCGCGATGCCAACGTTGAAGCAGTGGCAATTACGGCTGCATTTTTGCCGTCGATTGACTTTCTCAATACATTAGCTACCGCCGCAGTGCTGGCGTATGGAGGCTATCTGGCGGTAACAGGAGCCGCAACTGTGGGGGTGGTGACTTCCTTTTTACTCTACGTTCAGCAGTTCTTTCGCCCTATCCAAATTCTCAGCCAGTTTTACACCCAAGCTCAATCTGCGATGGCAGGTTTGGAGCGGATTTTTCTGCTGTTAGATGAACCTTCCCAACTGAATGATGCACCGAATGCGACTGAGATGCCGCCTATTCAGGGTGAGGTGCGATTTGAAGCGGTGACATTTGGCTATACCCCTACTCAACTCGTACTCAAAGGGGTGAATCTGCACGCTCAACCGGGACAGATGATTGCATTGGTGGGACCAACTGGAGCGGGTAAAAGTACGATTATTAACTTAATTCTGCGCTTCTACGATGTGTCTGGCGGCGCAGTTAAAATTGATGGGATTGATGTGCGGAGCGTGACGCAGGCGAGTTTGCGCCGTCAAATTGGCATTGTTTTACAAGACAATATTTTGTTCAGCGGTACAGTTGCAGAAAATATTGCTTTCGGCTGTCCCCACGCTACGCAAGCCGATATTGAAGCAGCGGCGCAATTAGCCAATGTGCATGAATTTATCATTTCCTTGCCGCAAGGATACGCGACTCAATTGGGAGAACGGGGTGCGCCTCTGAGCCAAGGACAGCGCCAGCTGGTAAGTATTGCCCGTGCTGTATTAATTGACCCTCGAATTTTGATTCTGGATGAAGCTACCAGTAGTATTGATACTCGCACAGAAGCGCTGGTGCAGGATGCGATCGCGCGTCTACTCCAAAGTCGCACCAGCTTTGTGATTGCCCACCGCCTCAGTACAGTAACGCAAGCCGATCAAGTGTTAGTGATTCAGCAAGGACAAATTGTGGAACGAGGTACTCACGCAGAACTCATCGCTCAACAAGGTGTCTATGCCAATCTCTATGCACTTCAACTGGGTGCAAATTCTACTCAATAGGGTGGTGCAAGGATGCTGGTTAAAACTTAGCGCGATCGCACTCTGCTCAATTACCGCCGATAACCAAAGAACCTGCGGTGAAAGTCGATACTACACCATTTCCTCTAGTTCTTTACCCTTGGTTTCTTTTATCAGCAGCAGCACGAAGAACAAGGAAATCGCCGCAGCAGTCGCATACAAGCCATAGGCAAAGCCTAAACCCACATCCTTGAGAGGGGGAAAGGTCGTGGACACCGCAAAGTTGGCAATCCACTGAGCCGCAGCAGCGACGGATAGTGCCGCCCCGCGAATCCGATTGTTAAACATCTCCCCTAGCATCACCCAAACGACGGGTCCCCAAGAGAAGCCGAAGCAGAAGACGTAGAGGTTAGCAGCTAGCAAGGCAATGATGCCAGAGTTTCCGGTTAGGGAGGGGTTCCCGGCGGCATCTAGGGGCGCACTGCCAAAAGTTGCCGCCAGCGTTCCTAGGGTAAGAGTCATGCCCAGAGAACCCAGGATCAGCAGAGGTTTGCGTCCAAACTTGTCCACGAAAGCGATCGCGACTAGCGTTGTCACAATATTGGTGATACTGGTAATCACCGTAATCCACAGCGAATCCTTCTCGGAAAAGCCTACCGCCTGCCACAGCACGCTGCTGTAGTAGAAAATCACGTTAATCCCTACCAACTGTTGTAGAACAGATAACCCAATACCAACCCAGACTATCGTGAGTAAGCCATGCCTACCCATGAGATCGGACAGTTGAGGTTTGCGTTCCCGCAATACCGTCTGCCGAATCTCCTGTACTTTCGCCTCAACATCTCCACCCAAAACCTTTGCCAAAACCGAAGCTGCTTCTGCTTCCCGTCCTTGAGCGACCAAGTAGCGGGGTGATTCTGGAATCCGCAGTGCGCCTACTGCATAGGCAATGGCAGCTGGGATCTCAGTCCAGAACATCCAACGCCAAGCCGGGACTCCAAACCAGAAGGGCGCTTCGGCGGAACCAGCAGCAACAGCGATGAAGTAGTCGCACAGCAAGGCAATGAATATCCCGGTAACGATCGCAAGTTGCTGGAGAGAACCGAGTCGTCCGCGCAGGTGTGCAGGGGAGACTTCAGCAATGTAGGCGGGGGCGATAACGCTCGCAGCACCAACTGCTACCCCGCCCACCAATCGCCAAACCATGAAATCCCAAATAGTAAAGGCAATACCGGAACCTACGGCGCTGATAAAAAACATAATAGCCGCGACGATCATCGTCTTTACCCGCCCATAGCGATCGGCGAGCTGTCCGGCAAAGAAGGCTCCCACTGCTGAACCCAGTAGTGCGGAGGAAACGGCAAATCCCGTTGCCACACTACCCACTTGAAACTCTTTTCCCAAAGCCGCTACCGCACCATTAATTACGGCAGTATCAAAACCAAATAAAAAGCCGCCAATCGCAGCTACCAGCGCCAGCATCAGCACATAGGATGTGCTGGCTTTCGGCATAACAGGTTTGTTGTGAATAGTCATTTGTTAATCCCTAAGTCAAACGCAAATGCAAAGCTAAATTGATTTCGATTTGCTTATCCATACAAACTTTGAAACGCAAAGCCTGCCAAGCGATAGCCAGCAACCTATCGTGGTAGCTTTCTATCGCTTGGCGATTACCTCCAGTACGTTGCGCGATCGCTTATGTACTACGGCAATTTCTACTTTTGTGAACTCCGGAGACAACGATCGGATTGTTCTCCTGGTTCAGCTTCGATAGCTAGTCTGTGTTTAATGTGAGAAATGGGATAAACCGGGTTATCAGAAAGATGTAAATTTATTTCTCACCATGAGAACATTGTTTGATCCTACCTTCTGACTAGCATCAATCTTTAGGATTAAACCTACGAAAGCGTAAGAAAATGTAAGATTTAGCGAATAAACTTAACATAAATACCTGATTAAGAGTAAATATCCCAAAATATAGGAGCGTCAGGTTGTAAATAGTATTTAAGAGCGATCGCAAGGAGAGTTATCTAGAAGCAAATTGACAGACTACGCGACCTGTGAAAACGCATTCATGTACCAGATGCGATCGCAAGTGTCACCGAATCAAATTTCTCTTCACCATCAGTCCGTTCACCAGTGCGTTTTGCGGTAACATTAAGCACTCCCTAGCTTTCTGATAGATCGTTAATTTCAGTTTCATTTCATCCCTACTCGCTCCAAAATCCGTTTGCTGGGCTGAAGGGTGTTCCTCCACCTTACGCCAGTATCCCAAGTTTAATTAATAACATTTTTCTGTAAAGCTTACGCAACAATACGGTAAATATTGCGTAAAGCTACGCTTTCACTGACAAATTTGAGGTATTTTTTGTCTAACAGATACAAGCCTAAATCTATGGGAGGAGCCTTATGAAAACTAAAACTTTTACATTTAAACCATTCATCAAGCTACTGAACCTGTCAGCTTTAATTACTTTAAGTACAGCTGCCATTTTAGACCTTGGAGCTTCTGGAGCAGATGCTGCCTTATTAATTGGTAATACTAAAACCAACAATGTAGTGCGTTATGACGATAAGACAGGAAAGTTTTTGGGTGATTTTATTGCCCCTGGTAGTGGTGGCTTATCTAACCCAGATGATTTAGTATTTGGTCCTGATGGAAATCTCTATATCAGCAGTGGTAGTAGTTCTACAGGACAGATATTGCGCTACAACGGCAAGACAGGTGCATTCATCGATGTATTTGCTTCAGGGGGAAATCTAACTCGTCCCTATGGTATGGTATTTGGGCCTGATGGCTATCTTTATGTGAGTAGCTTTCTTACAGACACAATCTTGCGTTATAACGCTACAACAGGTGCATTTGTAGATGTCTTTGCTTCAGGAAATAGATTGCCCGGTGGTTTAAATGGCCCGAATGATTTGTTATTTACACCTGATGGTAAGTTGCTCGTTTCTACTCAGGGTAGCGTTGCCATAGCTGGTGATGCTAACACAGATGGCATCATTTCACCTGGAGAGTTTGTTCCTGACTTTAGCCAGGGACTTCCCAGCCAAATATTGAGTTATGACATTAAAACGAAACAGTCTGCTGTTCTAGTAGATTCAGCTACTCCACTTCCCAACAGTTTTAACTTCGTCAGTTTTCTGGGTTTAGCACTTAGCCCCAAGGGAGATTTGTTCGCAACTGACTTTGCAAATGGACTTCGGGCTTATGACATTAATTCAGGAGCATTAAAAGCGACCATTCCAACTGACTATACTTCAATCCCTGGAGGTTTTAGCAATAACTTTATTGGCAATCTGACTTTCATTGGAAATACCCTCTTTACTGTTGGTTTTGACTTTACCAAAAACGATTATGGAGCGATTCTACGATATGACAGCGTAACAGGGAATGCTCAACCTTCGGCAGGTAATCAAGGTGCAGTCTTTGTCTCAACTAACAGTAATCTTCAGCGTCCAATTGGCATTACATCAATTGCATCTGTACCAGAACCGACAGCTACAATAAGTTTGTTTGCACTTGGTACATTCTGCGCGGTCTTTCTACAAAAGTCCAAGCGGAAAAACCACTGCTTGCACGCAGAAGATACAGTTATCAATTAACGAGATAGTAGCACTCGTGAAGGTATTACAACTGATGTCTTCACGGGCGAATTCAAGTGCCTTCATTTTACGCGATCGCCTTTATAAATGCTGTTAGGTTAAAAATGAGGGTAGTGCCAAAAATGTAATGATAGAGAAGTAGAATCGTGCTGATGCTGTCTTAGCATGCCGCCCTGTCCCCTGAAGTGCATCTTCTCAAACGGTCAAGAATGATCATATCCATAATGGTATTGTGATTGACTCCGGTCAGCCGTTCAATGGCACGAAAACCCGTTCCCTTAACATACATGGATAGACATCGCTGCTTTATTTCATCAGAATATCCCTTCTGGGAGTAAGACTCCACTTGCTTGACGACCGCAGCCACGGCAAATGTAATGCGTGTTTACCGCGCTGATGACCGTTCTTACTGATGGTGGTAGAATTGCAATGAGGACACTTTATCCCTATATTATGCAACACCCAAATTGCCGTTGCACCTTTGATGGCTTTGGAGTGCGGCTACAACATTCTCAATCACCAAAAAATTGCCGCTTTCGGTGCTGCACTCTTCTTTTGCAGACCTATGCCAGTTCCGGATGATTGGCAATCGACGGTGCGACAACTAAATGCCTGGGTGCTTAAAAACTATGCAGATCCAGCCGACTATATTAACTTGAGTTCGCGATCGCTTCATTAGACCTCTTGCGTGAATAGAAGGAAGGTGGGAAAAAGTAGGTTAAGGAGGAAAGGCGCATGACCTACAAACAACTCAAACAACTCACGCCAAGTGCTTTCAAGCGGCGATGCGGAGTGCATCCCGATATTTTTGAGCAAATGATGGAGGTGCTACGTCCTCACCTCGACCGACGAGGTAAACGGGGCGGGCAAGCCAAACTGAGCGCAGAAGACCAACTGTTAGTGGTGCTGGAGTATTGGCGGGAGTATCGCACCTACTTCCACATCGGTAGTAGTTGGGGATTGAGCGAGTCTGCGGTCTGCCGCCTAGTGCAAAAGGTCGAACACCGATTGATCGAGAGTGGTTAGTTTCGACTACCCGGTAAGAAGACGCTTTACCAGAATGCCTATAGTGGGGAAGTCGTTGTCGTCGATGTGACGGAAAGCCCGATTGAGCGTCCCCAAAAAAACAAAGAGCCTATTACAGTGGTAAGAAAAAGCAGCATACCGAGAGCAGCTCAAGTGGCAGTCAGGCAGAAGGATGGACTGATTCTTTGCACTGCTTTTGGCAAAGGACGAGTGCATGATTTTAGCTTGTTCAAGCGTCATCGTCTACCGCTGCTTTCGGAGCAACTATGTCTAGCAGACAAAGGCTATCAGGGCATTGCCAAACTGCACCGTTGTAGTTGTATTCCTACCAAGAAGCCACCCCAGCGTCCGTTAGATACCAGTGAACGTCAACACAACCGCTCTTTGGCACAATTAAGAGTGATTGCTGAACATGTCAATCGACGGCTGAAGATTTTCCGCATTATCGGGGAGCGTTACCGAAACCGTCGCCAGCGATTTGGACTGCGCTTCCATCTGATTGCTGCAATTATCAATGTTGAACTACTCCGCTCCCAGACCCCCTGATTCACGCAAGAATTCTATTCAACCCAAGCACTGGGAAGCGTCTTCACTCACAGCCGTTATTCTCTAGTTGCTGGTTGATAGAACAAGCGATCGCCCCTGAGAGTCTAACTGCTATCGCGCAACCTCTGTGTAGGGTGAGCTATTCTTGAGGTTGCATCTGTATCTAGTCAAACAGCTAGGAACATATGTGGAAAGTTTCGGTTTAATCATCCTCCAAGGGCTGTTAAACGGAAAATTTCCGTCTATCTCCCCCAAGAAAGGTATTATGAGGAAATTCTACACATAATAACAAATTATGTGTCATCTGTAGCGGTATATCTATCGATTCAAAATTTTTTTAAGATAACTGCAATGTCATCAGCAAAGTGTAAAGGTGTAACAAAGTCTGGTGAGAGATGTAAGCGCGATGCCGGTTCTTCCGGGTATTGTTATGTTCATGATGCTGACGCAATAGCTGAACGTGTAGCTCAAAAGCAATTTCTCCAGATACAGTCTGAATTTGAAATACCAACTAAAAAGTTTAGCGAAAGACGTGGGCTTAAACCCGTATCTGAAATCATTCAAGTTGATGAAATCAGTCAAAACTTGAGACATTCACTTTGGAACGTTTTAAGTAAAAATTTTTTACTTGAATATTCTGATAGCTTTAGTTCGGAAATTTTTACTTACAACGGAAGAAGTGTATATAATTTTTTTACGATTTTATGGATTGATCACTTCAAAAAACCACTGGATGATCTGCCAAAACCTAAAGACCAAATTGTCAAGGGTTTACGCAGATATTTTGATAGTTTTAAATGGTATGAGGTTTATGATTTTTTGGAATTCACCATCAATTACTTTGAAAGCAAAATATTAGTAAATGAAGTAAATTTCGTGCTAATTAGAGAACTGTCGGGCTTTAGATTTGTTGGAGGTGTGTTTACCGATATTACGACTGAGCAAGAAGTTGAAATGCTGGAAGAAGAAATATCTGACAAGACTTTTCTTGGTGTGTCGAGCCATCTAAAATGTGCGCTCACTCTAATGAGCGCTCGAGAAAATCCTGATTATCGAAATTCAATAAAAGAATCTATTTCGGCAGTGGAGAGTCTTGCAAAAGCAATTACAGGAAAGCCAAAAGCGACTTTAGGAGAAGCCCTCAAAGTTTTAGAGACTTCCAACAAAATTCATCCAGCCTTAAAGGATTCATTTTTAAAGCTCTATGGATATACTAGTGATGAAGGTGGAATTAGACACGCTATGCTTATTGAGCCTAACCTTACTTCTGATGATGCAAGATTTTTTCTGCTTTCATGTACATCTTTTATCAATTACTTAAAGTCGAAAATTTAGCAAAAAATATAACAATTCCACTGTGCCGGAACGATGTTAATTTACCGTTGAGTTGCAGAAATTGTCTGACTCCGGTGAGTGGGAATGCTAATCGGTCTATTCAATGCAGCTTTGCTGTACTCAGTAATAGCCAGTCATATACCTTCAGTTTCCACCTAACTATCAAAACTTACCTATACCATCCATTGCCGCTACATAATGGTGGAAGCGAATCTAAGCAATTTGATTTGTTGCTCATGCTCTCTTTGCAATAGAGGTATTCGCTGGAATGCTCCCTAGCAAATTACTATAAGATCATCTCACTAGAGGTGAATCAATGCCTCAATCAGTTACAAATGCTTAGTTTCTAGCCGTCAAAAAATCTCTTTATTGCTCTCCGATGTGAATGGCAGATTGGCTATGAAAGAGAAGATATTTCGCGCTTGTGTAACAGCGTAAACCCATCTAAATATGAGTAGGAAACGGGCTAAGTATTAGGTTTATGTATCAAGCTATGCAAACGCCCCTATTCATCTATTGCAACCAGAATCCAGCAGAGAAAGTAGGGGCGAATTTATCTAGTATCAGCGTCAGCAGAGCGAATGCTCACAGCAGCGGAATCAGCGTTGACACAAATTTAGATGCCTGCTGTACGCAATCCTAAATCAACGTGACTTTTCCGGTATCGAGATCGTAACGACCTCCGACAATTTTGAGCTTGTCATCTAGCAATCGTTCCGAAACGATCGTTGAATTTTGTTTTAATTTCTCAATTTGATACCGAACGTTTGCAACTACAGCGTTATCAACCGGATCGCCTGATTCATCTTTTGTCTTAGCGATCGCAGGTTTGATGGCTTTAACAAAAGAATTCATGCTTCCAGGGAGACGTTCCCCCTGGACTGCGGCAGTGACAGCACCACAGCGTTCGTGACCTAAAACCATAATCACAGGAGTACCGAGGATAGCGACAGCGTATTCCAAACTGCCAAGCACCTCCGGTGTCACGATATTTCCGGCAACCCGGATATCAAATAAGTCACCGAGTCCTTCGTCAAACAAAATTTCCGCAGATACCCGCGAATCCGCGCAGGTTAGTAGCGTTGCAAAAGGGTGTTGTGCTTGGGCAATTTCTTTAACCCGTGCCTCTGATTGATCGGGATGTTTAGCCTTGTGTTGCACAAACCGTTGATTGCCCTCCATCAACCGTTTTAGGGCGGCATCAGGGCTGGGAGGCTCAACGGTCGCTGCGATCGCTCGGTTTGCTTGCACGCCCCAGAATGCACTTCCCGCCACAGCCGCCATCAGTGCTATTCCGCCATTTCCCGTTAAATTCAAGAAATTGCGCCGCCCCATCAACCCATTGTTTTGATTCATCGCTATTGAAGAAGTAAAAGTTGCAGAATAAACGATTCAAAGTTCAAAGCCGAAGCTAGACTTTATTTTTGTTTTTTAGTTTCTTCAGATTCACAGAAGATAGAAACAGCCGCCTTACAACGAAGCAACGCATCTCGTCGAGCGAATTTCCATCGCATCAGAAATGTAACAGCTGCCTCCAAACTTGTTGAGGATTGGTCGAATAATTTCCACAGCACCTTTAAGTTTTTCTGGCGCACAAAATGCGATGACATAGACATTATCCAGCATCGTCATATCTAAATCTTCAGAACCGCCTCTAAGCCCCTGTCCGGCAACATTTCGGATGACTAGGTGCCCGGTTACACCTGATTTTTTTAAACTGTCTAAAATTTTGCCAAGTTCAACTGAATTTGCGATGACTTCTATTCGTTTAACTGAATGCATGATGTTATCTCCAAAGCATCTCAATGCCGTACAGATATACGGGAATTCCGACAATGATGTTGAAAGGAAACGTTACAGCTAGTGCGGTAGAAACGTACAAGCTAGGATTCGCTTCAGGAACCGTTAAACGCATAGCGGCGGGAACAGCAATATAAGAAGCACTTGCACAAAGTACCGCAAATAAGAGCGCGTCCCCCTTGGGCATTCCGATGAATTTTGCAATCAAAATTCCAATGCCTGCATTGAGGATTGGGATTAGTATTGCAAAAGAAATGAGAAAAACACCCGTTTTTTGCAAGTCCTTAATCCTTCTAGCTGCAACCAACCCCATGTCGAGCAAAAAGAAGGTCAGGATACCGTAGAACAATCCTTGAGTAAAGGGTTCCAAAGTGTGCCAACCGCGTTCTCCAGTTAGGACTCCGATGATCAGGCTACCAACCAGCAGAAATACGGAGCTATTCAGGAAGGCTTCTTGCAACACTTCGGGCCAGGAAAAGTCCCGATCTCCCTGGCTGGGTGTGAATAGATTGACCAGAATCAGCCCGACGATGATAGCCGGAGATTCCATAAGCGCTAGGGCTGCAACCATATAACCATCATAATCAATCCCCAACTCGGTCAAAAAAGCTCCTGCCGTGATAAAAGTTACGGCACTGATGGAGCCATAAGTCGCGGCGATCGCTGCTGCATCGTAGATATCCAGCTTCAGCTTCAGGATAAAAAAGGTATAGATCGGGACGGCACACGCCATCAATACGGCTGCCAGCATGGTGAATATCACTTCCTGGGTTAAGCCGCTTTTAATCAGTTCTACTCCTCCCTTAAAGCCAATGGAAAATAGTAGATAAAGTGACAGTAACTTTGGGAAAGGAGCCGGAATTTCCAGATCCGATTTAACAAAAACTGCCACCATACCTAGAAAGAAGAATAGGATTGGTGGATTTAGGATATTAGAAACGATCAGGCTTGTATCCATATCTACTCCCCATCCTGGATAACCAAGAATTTGAAAAAGGTTTTAATCATGACTGAAGTGACACAGTGGTTCTACGCATCAGATGTTGCGTAGAACCACTGTATGGCAATTGAGCCGCTAAAAAGATATAGGAAATTTTTATACTAAGTATAAATAAAACCTTTCTAACTACCGAAATCAGCCGGGAGGTGGGTTTGACAAGAACTGAAGTCGCGACTGCAACAACAGCGCCGATTACGGGCGAATTGTAGTGAGAATGGTGGTACCTCCCCAGGAGATGGAGGAGTGGATGGCATTTCTCGATACGTTCAGGCTTAGCGATGAGGATGACAGCCAGAATTCAGCAATCTGTTTTTGGGCTAAGGCGATCGCTCGTATACCGATGACGACCCAGACGCATTAAAAATTGTCAACCTAATTGGTAAAGCGCTTTCATCCAGCCGTTTAGTGCAGTGAGGTGTTAAATCTCATCGTCAGGAAGCGAAACTGACATAATTTTACCCTGAGAGAGATACACACTAAAGCCATCAGAAAATTGCATTACTGGTTCCTTCTGTGCATGAAGTCTTTCCTCTTCATCAAGTAGCGGTTTGATTGACCAACGCTAGTTTTTAGAATACATTACCAAAAGTATCCGAATTAAAAGGACTTATTGACCAGACATATATGCCCGAATGAAGTGGTAGAAATCGGACTGTAGTAGTTAAAAATAATCCTTGAGCAGTTTTTTTCGCTTACCCTAAAGCTATTGGCAGATAATGTGGCTTCAAAATTATGTTTGCAGTCGGTTTACAGATAATGTGATTTGATTTGCAGCTATTGGGGTTTAGACTAACCTTTTATTTGCAATTTAATGTAGTTTCAGTTTTGTATTGGAAAGCGGTTTGAAGCGTTTGGGTTTGCAGTTCGCTACAATTATATCTTTCTGCTGCTTGTCCAAACTACTTACCATCTTTGGTAATTTAACCTTGTCTGCTACTTGACGGGGTATACAGAGGCATTGCAACTTCTGTTGCTTGCTGCCCGAACCTGCTCAAACTCAATCAAACCCACATCTTGGAAACTTTCCCTTACCTGCACGCATGCAGAGAATCAAGAACGATGTCTAATCAAGCGTCTGACCGTCTTAAGCAAAATGCTGAAAGAATTATGCATCTGTGGGAGGAGCGGGCGCGTGATGAAGTCAAAGCATCAATGCATCATGAGTCTCTTGTTTTACGAAATTCGCTACCTCTGTACTTAAACCAACTGGTAGATGAACTCTCAAACAGAATTGACAGGACACCTGCCCGAATCGCAGCCGACAAGGTAGAAAGCACTCGGATTGGCAAGAAGCATGGGCATGAGCGGGCCGGTTATGCCGACTACTCCATGACTCAACTCATTTTCGAGTACCACATCCTTCGTCAAGTCATCTTTCAAGTTTTAGAGGAAGAAGCACCTTTAGACGTGAGGGAACGAGACATCATTATCGACTCCATTGAGCAAGCCGTTAATGACGCTGCCACTCAATTCTCCGAGACGCTGCGAGATATTCAAGAGCTATTTATGGTGACGCTAACTCACGACCTCAGAGGCCCCCTTAATGTTGTAAAAATGGGAACTCAACTGACTCTGCGTCGGGTGGAACGAGGAGATAGCCACGTGGATATAGCCGCGAGGATGCTCAATGCAATCAATCGGCTGGATTCGATGATTCAAAATCTGCTTGATGCAAGTCGGCTGCGGACAGGGCAGAGTTTAAAGATTGAATTTGAAGAATGCGATTTAGAGGTGCTAGTTCAAGAGGTAGTAGAGGATTTGAGCTTCGCTTATGGAGATCGGTTTGTTGTGGTTTGTGATTCTGATATCAGGAGTTATTGCAGCCGTAAAGAAATACGGCGGGTGATTGAAAACTTAGCAGTTAACGCTGTGAAATATGGGGCGTCTGGCACGCCGATTACACTCACGCTTCAGCAAACTGAAACGCAGATCAGCCTTACTATCCATAATGAAGGCGATCCGATTAGCCTAGACGCTCAATCAATCCTATTTCAACAATTTCGTCGAACTATCTCTGCTGAGGAGCAAACGGGATGGGGACTAGGATTATTTTTGGTAAAGAGTATTACTGAAGCACATGAAGGGACGATTGAAGTTGAAAGCGCTGAAGGCAAGGGAACAAGCTTTATCATCAAGTTACCCAAAGTTCCCGATCAGGTGGCATAGTGGCTAAGGTTCTTCGCTGATTTTGGTGAAAAGAAGGACGGTCGCCAATTTCTGTAACCTGGATTCTAGGCTAAAAATCTTTCCAGAGAATTGCCCGTATACATGACACTCCTCAATAGCGATCGCACTTGACATCTTGCCGCCAGCAATCGCTGGAATTGCTTCGGTTTCGGTAAGCGCGATCGCTATTCGCTGTTAGATAGTCTGCGATGTCCAGGTGGGACCATCGCAGCGCGGACCGTCCGCCATCCAAATCAATTTATCTAAGCACATTCGCCGCGCTGACCTGCCCGTATCCCAAGCATGGTAAGCGATGTAATCAGTTTTACCATCGGGACCGACAACGATCGAGTTATGACCGGGACCGAGAACGCGATCGACAACAGTTTTCAATACGCGGGGTCCTGCTTCATTCCCCGCATCGGAGTAAGGACCCATGACGCTATCTGCAACGCCATAATCGACACCGTAGTTTTCCGTTTCCCAACGCCCACCGCTGTAAAAGCAGTAGTAGCGATCGCCATGTTTGCGGACACTGGGGCCTTCTAAGGTATGCCAATCATAGCGATCGCCGTACATCAAACGGTTCGCTAGAAACCGCTGCCAGTCAGAGCGGGCGCGTAAAACAACTTTCCCCTCTCCAGCCAGTTTTGTCATCCCTATCAATCGGTCTACCATCAGCGCCGTTCCAGCCCTTACTCCGCCTTCTGTATCCAGGAAATCGCGGGCGTAGAACAGATACCATTGCCCATCGTCATCCCGAAAGGCATGAGGATCGATGGCGAAAGAACACGATTCAGGGTCTATGAGGGGTTCACCGATGTCTTGATAAGGTCCCAACGGGCGATCGCTCGTTGCAACCCGTAACTGATGCCGCTTGTCTTCGTGTCCTACTGAGTAGTAGAGATAGAACTTGCGATCGCAATAAGCAACTTCGGGTGCCCAATAGTTATCTCCCAGAGCAGCATCTGGGCGCAGCAGTGCATTACCCGCAAACTCCCAGTTTGCAAAGTCCTCAGAGCGCAAGAGGGGAAAGACGCGCTGTTTGCCGATTTCGTCCACCTCTCCCTCTGCTTCTGCTGCACCCGTGCCGATTGCGTAATATACTCCCTCGTGTTCCCAAACAAACGGATCGGCAAAATAGCCGTTGTACACCGGATTGGTATAGGTGCGCTTGCTAGGGAATTCTTCAGGCGTCGGCTCAAATTGAGACATTAGCGTCCTAATACTTGAAATTCACGTAGGTTTCAACTTTGTTCTCTGGCAACTGCTCTACCACGTGGCACCGCAGTAATTCCCTTATTTCCTCTGGCAGACTTTCATAATAGTCCCGTTGCACAGTCAAGTCTACTTTTGCGGTATGCAGCCAATGCATCACATAGCCCATCACAACCATCGGTCTGGGTGTGTTTGTCCGGTTTGGTGAACCTCGATGTAGCGCCAACGGCGAGCGAATCATCACATCACCCGGCTGCATATAAAAGGACTCCATCGGAATTTCGCCAGCAGCGACCTTCACTAACCCTTCCTCACGAGGCAAGACATGAGTTCCCCGCGCCATTTGAAACGGCCCATTGTCCGCCGTTACTTCTACCAGTGGAAAGTTAACCGCCAGCGCGTAGAGTGGCGTTACTATCTGATCTGAGAAAAGTGGGCGAAAGTCCCGGTGAATTTCTTGGTAATCCGAACCCTGGACTGGAATATCAGCCCCCAATTGCACCATCTTATATTCTTGGTAGAATACGCGATTGAGAATCCCCAAAATGACTGGATTCGCAAACACATCTACATTGGCAAAGGGAGCAACCCAGGGGAAGGTTAGATAGAAGCGGGCTTGTTCGCGAGGTGCCAGACCACCCGGTTGATTTTGGCGCTTTTGGAATAATTCATTAAAAGCGTCTCCCCACTCTTCGATTAATCTTCTGTCAAACAGACCCCGAATCACACAAATTCCATCTCGATTGAGTTCTTCAGCAAAGCGATTTAGGTCAGTCGTCGAAAACTTAGCTGTATCTGTAGTTTGAATCATGTTGCTGTTCCTGCTCCAATTCAGGGCGTTAGAGTTGAAGTAAAATCTAGCTTTCAAGAGCAAAGTGTTTCAGGAAGCTAGTTTGCTGCTCCCAAAACCTTCCGTATAATTACTGCTTAACAAGGTGTTCAAGAGTTCAGTAATTTCCACGCTTCGCGCTTATGGAATCTCCTGAACTTTCAGATGAAACTGTGACCGAGCTGCTTAATCAGCAGGCAAAGAATGAAGCTGTAAAATCTTCACTCACCCTCAACGGTTGAATTATTAACCACTATCGTCCAATCGTCATTTCCATATCCACAAGCCTTAGTGACCTAGCTTCTCGAAGTTTCATCGCTGCTACTAAAACTGATTCCTCATTGCCTAAAGAAAAACATAGCGTCATCTACTTAATACTATTATTCCCCGCGATAGATGCAGAATAGCAATCACTACTTGAAATCTTAAAAAAACTTTGGGTTAGTTTTGCAAGTTGAGCAACACTATTTTTCTCTGGATGAAGACTGGCGATGAGATGGCGAATGCTTACAGCACGCTATGCGATCGCGCTATTCGGGTAGATAACTTCCGGGAGACTCTGGCAGTGGTAGCCTGCCTAATTGATACTTGATAATTGCTTCCCGCACTGAGACAAAACTCAGATATACTTCATTAGACCTCCTGCATGAATGAGAAAATAGTGTGCCAGTTGGCGATCGTCGAATTGCAAAATTAAGGAGAGACAAGGAGCAACTTAAGGAGGGGGCGATGCCATACACACAGT